>CAVAVU010000050.1:419-4180 GCA_963592205.1 bacterium | reverse complement strand
CCTTTATGTAGATATTTTTGAGTCTCGATGTTCGCTCAAATCTTATGAGTTAATTATACACGAAAAACTACCTGCGGACAACTAAAAAAGACTAAAAAAAGAATTAATTATCAGTCAATTACAAGGGGTGAAAATTCTTGACTTATAGTCTGTTTCTTCTTATAATTATTTAGTATATGTGAGAAACTGAGTTAAGGTGCATAAACAGGCCTTTTCGTCTCTTTCGGGATGGAGAGGCTTTTATTAAAGCAATATCATAAAGAATATATCAGTATCAGCGTATCTGCGCGGATATCTGCGATATGAAAGGAAGGAAAGTTATGGCACAGAAGATTGTTTACAATCACAAGGCAATCGAGAAGAAATGGAGAGAGAACTGGGAGAAGAATCCGGTTAATGTTCAGTTTGATGAGAATGGCAATAAAAAACAGAAGTATTACTGTCTGGACATGTTCCCATATCCGTCAGGAAATGGACTTCATGTAGGACACTGGAGAGGATATGTTATTTCTGATGTATGGAGCCGTTACAAGCTGCAGCAGGGCTATTATATCATTCATCCAATGGGATGGGATGCATTCGGACTTCCGGCTGAGAACTACGCGATCAAGATGGGTGTTCATCCGGAGATTTCCACAGCACAGAATGTAAAGAATATTAAGCGTCAGATCAATGAGATTGCTGCGTTATATGACTGGGACAGAGAAGTTAACACCACAGATCCTAATTTCTACAAATGGACACAGTGGATTTTCGTAAAGATGTTCAAAGAAGGTCTTGCATATGAGAAGGAGTTCCCAATCAACTGGTGTCCTTCATGTAAGACAGGTCTGGCTAATGAAGAAGTAGTTGGTGGTAAATGTGAGCGCTGCGGTGCTGAGGTTACCAAGAAGAACCTGCGTCAGTGGATGCTTAGAATTACCAAGTATGCTGACAGACTTCTGAACGATCTGGATAAGCTTGACTGGCCGGAGAAGGTTAAGAAGATGCAGACGGACTGGATCGGTAAGTCATACGGTGCAGAGGTAGACTTCCCGGTAGAAGGAAGAGATGAGAAGATCACGGTATACACGACTCGTCCGGATACACTTTATGGTGCTACATTTATGGTACTTGCACCGGAGCATGAGCTTGCTAAGAGTCTGGCTACAGACGAGACAAGAGAAGCAGTAGAGCAGTATATCTACGATGCATCTATGAAGTCTAACGTAGACCGTATGCAGGACAAGGAAAAGACCGGTGTATTCACAGGAAGCTATGCTATCAATCCACTGAACGGAGCAAAGGTACCGATCTGGCTGTCAGACTATGTACTGGCTGATTACGGTACAGGAGCTATCATGTGTGTACCGGCTCACGATGACCGTGACTTTGAATTTGCAACCAAGTTCAATATCCCGATCATTCAGGTAATCGCAAAAGATGGTAAAGAGATTGAAAATATGACAGAGGCATACACAGAAGCTGCCGGAACCATGATCAATTCCGGAGAGTGGAATGGTATGGAATCTTCTGTACTGAAGAAAGAAGCACCTCACATTATTGAGGAGAGAGGTATTGGACGTGCAACAGTTAACTACAAGCTGCGTGACTGGGTATTTTCACGTCAGAGATACTGGGGCGAGCCGATTCCGATCGTACACTGCCCGAAATGTGGCAACGTACCGGTACCGGAAGAGGAATTACCGCTTCGTCTGCCAGAGGTAGAGTCTTACGAGCCGACAGGTACCGGAGAGTCACCGCTTGCAGCAATCGATGAGTGGGTGAACTGCAAGTGTCCACAGTGTGGAGCAGACGCTAAGCGTGAGACAAACACTATGCCACAGTGGGCAGGATCATCTTGGTATTTCCTGCGCTATGTGGATAATCATAATGACAAAGAACTGGTATCCAGAGAGAAAGCAGACGAGATGCTTCCGGTAGATATGTATATCGGTGGTGTAGAGCATGCTGTACTTCACCTGCTGTACTCACGTTTCTATACCAAGTTCTTATATGATATCGGAGTTATCGACTTTGACGAGCCATTCCACAAACTGTTCAACCAGGGAATGATCACAGGTAAGAACGGTATCAAGATGAGTAAGTCCAAAGGAAATGTCGTATCGCCGGATGATCTGGTAAGAGATTACGGATGCGATTCTCTGAGAATGTACGAACTCTTCGTAGGACCGCCGGAATTAGATGCTGAGTGGGATGACCGTGGAATCGACGGAGTTAACCGTTTCCTGAAGCGTGTATGGAATCTGGTACAGGACAGCAAAGATGCAGATGTTAAGGCAAGCAAAGAAATGATCAAAGAGCGTCACAGACTGATCTATGATGTAACAACACGTCTTGAAAGCTTCAGCCTGAACACAGTAATCTCTGCATTCATGGAGCACAACAACAAGCTCATCGAGATCGCTAAGAAAGAAGGCGGAATCGACAAAGAGACACTGTCTACAATGGCAGTTCTGCTGTCACCATTCGCACCACATATCGCAGAAGAACTGTGGGAAGAACTGGGACATACAGAGAGCGTATTCAAAGCCGGATGGCCGGTATACGATAAAGATGCAATGAAAGACGACGAGATCAAAGTACCGGTACAGATCAACGGAAAGACCAAAGCCGTAATCGAGATCTCAGCCGATGCAACAAAAGAAGAAGCATTAGAAGCCGGAAAAGCTGCAATCGCAGACAAACTCACAGGCAACGTAATCAAAGAGATTTACGTACCGAAGAAAATCATAAATATTGTAATGAAGTAAGCCGCGCAAAGCGGAAAAGAGGCATATCCCCTTGCTTGCAAGAAGGGATATGCCTCTTTTGCGATTTATGGGGCGACGCCCCACAACTGAGTGAGCTATGCTCACGAGGTTGTCTAGCGGCTTACGGAATAGGCGCGCGTATGCCCGCGGGCTGAGTGAACGGAGTTCACGAGGTTGTAGCACTGCCGTAAGTAAGTGTGCATAGGGCGTATGCCCCTGTTTTTCTTAATCGGTAATAACGATTTTAGTGACAAGTCCATCATCATCGTATGTGAACAAAAATGTATCTATGTCTTCATCGGAACCTTTTTTGAAGGTTACTTTTACAGTTTCAGAATTATCTTTCTTTTCTGCTAATTCTATATCTTGAACAGAGATTTCATAATCATTGATAAAAGCATCGGAGAAATATTTATCAGCAATTCCCTGACTGTAAAATGCATCAAAAGCTGTATCGGTAAAATATTCTCCAAGTGTGTCTTTTAAATTCTGGTAGGTATCTACAGGCTCGGTTTCTGAACTTTCCGAACTATTGTCAGCGCCTTCGCCGATAGCAGTTATATCGGTAGTAGAATAGTATTCTTCATTCGGACAGTTACCAATTGTCTGGATGATTTTTTTAGCGGCAGTACTGACAGAGTTATTATTTTCTGATGACCTGCATGCTGAAAGAAAAAGGGCTGCTGTTAATACGATAATTAGAAAACTTAGTTTTTGGTGTTTTGTAGCCATATATTACTCCTTGTTATATTTACGCAAAACGAAATCCTAAAACAAATGGATCGTTGTGAGTATTACTTGTGCCAAAACTGTTAGTATACATATATATTACACCGCCAACTTCGTATCCAGGATTCCAATAAGCGTATCGTCCCCAAGTCTGTCCGAAAAATGGATTGTTTTGTGTAATTAGAACTAGGTGGCAATATCTGCATTGAGATGCTTGACCAGCAAATTGAAAAGTACTATTTTGTTTACTTCCTTTATATGCTCGACCAGTTCCGCGAC
>CAVAVU010000050.1:0-409 GCA_963592205.1 bacterium | reverse complement strand
TTCCGCGACCGTCCATAAGATGTTTTCCGGAGGCGTGGGAACAGCTTACGATGTAATGAGGTTGGATTTTGGTATCATCAATTCCAATACCGATTTCAGTTGCATTTTTTGGACTTTCAGCTGCTGATACTGTAATGGCATTGCCAAGAAGTAGGCAAAAGGTTGCAAGTAGAGCAATTGCGCGGTTACTATGTTTCAAAATAGTTCTTGCCTTCATAAAGAGTCCTCCTTTAGAATAAAATTAAAATGCTTGTTTCTGATTGAAATATACCATGAAAAAGTGCGAAAATCAATCTGATGACCATGAAATATCAGTTTTTGACATCGAAATATTCAAAATGTATACTTTTTTTGGAAAGTTGATTAAATGATATAACTCAACTTTCCCACCAGTAAAACTGGTATAAAC
>CAVAVU010000049.1:2509-4624 GCA_963592205.1 bacterium | reverse complement strand
TGTTAGGATTTTTCAGTTGAGAAAAGGATATTTGCTAGAAGTTATCCAGAATATTTGGTATAGTAAAATCATAATACGTCTAAAAATTTGACTATATGTATTCATTTTATATTAAGGAGGCAGTACTGCATATGAAATATAATCTACCAGATCGAGTGTTGAGAGAACTGTCTTCTTTTGCAAAAGAATCTTCTGTTACAAAAATAATACTGTTTGGATCACGTGCACGAGGTACGAATACAGAAAGAAGTGATATAGACATCGCTGTATATGGTGGAGATTTTGATGACTTTTATTGGAATGTAAAGGAAAAAATACATTCTCTACTGATGTTTGATATCGTGCAGGCAGATGGATCAATTTCAGACGAATTAAAACAGGAGATAGAAAAGGACGGTGTCGTGATTTATGAAAAAGCTTGATAACTTTATAAATTGCCTGACCATATTGGCAGATGCAGATTTTAAGCTGGCAGAAACCAATGATATATACAGAACTGGAATTATTGGACAATTTAATCTTACTTTTGAACTTGCATGGAAAGCATTGCAGGAAGTTATGAGAATGCATAGCGTGACAGAAGCTTCTACTGGATCTCCACGAGAAATTCTACAGCTTGGTTATAAAATTGGCTTTATCAACGATGCTGAGGTATGGTTATTCATGCTAAAAAAGCGTAATACTTCAGTTCATATATATAACGAAGATGAAGTAGATGAAATGATCATATTGATACGTGACAGTTTTATTCCAGCATTTACAGTTTTGAAAGATACCTTGGTGAAAAAGTTGGAGGAAGCTGAAAGCGATTGGAAGTAGGAGCTATTCAGGAAAGGGAATCATGAGTATGAAATCAGTAATCTCTATTGGAAATCAGGATTTTATATCTATAAGGAAAAATCATTGCTTTTATATCGATAAGACTGATTTCATCAGAGAATGGTGGGAAAATCAGGACAGTGTCACCTTGATCACACGCCCGAGAAGATTTGGCAAGACTTTAAATATGAGCATGACGGAATATTTCTTTTCCGTGAAATATTCAAATATGGGAAAGTATTTTGATGGATTGAATATTTGGAATGATGAGGAAATGCGTAAGCTGCAGGGGAGTTATCCGGTAATCGCGCTCAGCTTTGCAGATATAAAGGCGACTAATTATGAATCAGCCAGAATGGCGATCATCCGTAAGATAGTAAGAGTGTACAGTGAGTTTGATTTCATAAAAGCCGGTAACGTGTTGAATGAAAAAGACCTGGTGTATTTTGAATCTGTAGGCGAATCGATGTCGGATGATGCGGCAGCGGTAGCGATTAATTACATGTCGGATTATCTGAGCAGATATTATGGGAAGAAAGTCATTATATTACTGGATGAGTATGATACACCGTTACAGGAAGCTTATGTATATGGATATTGGGAAGAACTTACCGGCTTTATAAGAAGTATGTTTAATTCCACATTTAAGACGAATCCATACCTGGAACGTGGATTGCTGACAGGAATTACAAGAGTAAGTAAAGAATCAATTTTTTCAGATCTGAATAATCTGGAGGTTGTGACTACAACTTCTGAAAAATACAGCAGTTCTTTTGGATTTACAGAAGAGGAAGTATTTGCAGCATTGGAGAATGCCGGCTTAGCCAGAGAAAAAGAAAATATTCGTTACTGGTATGACGGATTTTCTTTCGGAGGCAGGAAAGATATTTATAATCCGTGGTCAATTACGAAATATCTGGATACTGGAGAGTATGGTACTTACTGGGCTGATACAAGCGGTAATGCATTGGTTTCCAGTCTGATTCGTCAAAGTTCTGCAAAGATAAAATCCGAAATGGAAGAATTGTTAAGAGGCGGAGTTATCTGTTCGGAACTGGATGAACAGGTTATTTTTGAACAGTTGGGAAGAAAACGAGGCGCAATCTGGAGTCTGTTGCTGGCCAGCGGATATCTGAAGGTTGACAGATATGAGATGGATCGAAGGAGCGGAAAGCGTTTCTATTATCTGCAGATCACGAATCATGAAACAATGCTGATGTTTGAAACAATGATTGAAGGATGGTTCGAGGAAGAAGAGACAGCATATGGCAATTTTAAGGAAGCGCTGCTCGCCGG
>CAVAVU010000049.1:0-2499 GCA_963592205.1 bacterium | reverse complement strand
GCTCGCCGGAGATGTGGATTATATGAATCAATTTATGAATCAGGTCGCACTTCGGACATTCAGCAGTTTCGATGTGGGTAATAAGCCGTCGGAGCATCTCGAACCAGAGCGTTTTTATCACGGATTTGTATTGGGACTGATTGTAGATATGGAAGGAAAATACCGTATTACATCGAATCGGGAGAGCGGATTTGGACGATACGATGTAATCATGGAACCGTTACAGGAATCCTTAGATGCGATCGTGATGGAATTTAAAGTACAGAATATGCAAAAAGAAAGTTCGTTGGAATCTACAGTGGAGAATGCACTTCATCAGATTGATGAAAAGGATTATGATTCAGAATTGCTGGCAAGAGGAATCAAGAAAGAGAGAATCCGGCATTATGGATTTGCATTTCGTGGAAAAAAAGTTTTGATAGGAAGTAATTAGATATTTATAACAGGTATAAATAATCCCGGTTTCGTAGAATTATGAAACCGGGATTGTTTTTTTCTGACTGTTCGTGTAGAAATATTGATTCATCATAGTCTGTGTTGCTATTATTTAATCCCAACTGTCATCTTCCATCCGTGCAGATTTCTCCTGCGCGAACCAGAAGTTATATACAACCTTATACATGGTAGTTGCTACACATGTGGCATAGGGTATTGCGTGATTAAATTGTTCTTTGGTACCCGTAATTATATTTATTCTCATAGTGTTAACCTCTTTTTATTACAGAATCTGCTCCATACCAGTCTTAAGCACGGATAATCCACATTTCTCATAGAATTTCTTTGCGGTTGGATTGCATTCCCATACATTCAGTGTGACATTGTAGCATCCCATTTTTCTGGCAGCATCCAGTACATACTGATAGATCTGTGTACCAACGTGTTTGCCTCGTGTATCAGCATCCACGCACAGATCATCGATATACAGAGTTTTGATTTTGGTCATAGAAGGAGCGGTCTGCTGCTGAAGGATGCAGAATGCATATCCGAGTATCTGACCATCATCGTCTGCTACATAGATAGGGCGTTTGTCATCTTCGATGATTTCTGTTAATTCATCAGTGGTGTATTTCTTCATGCCAGGGATAAAAAGATCCGGGCGTTTGTCTGCGTGTACCTGGTGTACCTGATATAACAGAGATTCAATCTGCGGGATGTCGTTAAGGTTAGCGTATCTGATGTTCATAATAAATAATCCTCCTGTTTGTTGAGTGTGTTGTAAATAAAAATATAGATAGAGTCCAATAGTGGGCAGTAGTGTTCAATTATGGCTTTACAATGACAGCAGTACCATGTAGATCACTGAGTGGTACGAGTAAAAGTGAACCGTGCTCAGATTCATATTGGTGAACCGCTTCTTTGCAGCCACGAAATTGTGCATTGTTATAATCATGTAGCAGAATCATGCCGCCACTGCTCAATTTTGGGTAAAAATAACAAAGTCCGGCAAGAATGGGTTCGTAGAGATCTGTATCCAGACTGACCAGTGCGAAAGATCTGTCATCAAGTTCTTCGGCTGTCTGTGGAAAATATCCCTTGTAGAACGAAGCCTGCTCCGGAGCCGGAAGGCGGTTTCTGACATATTCTACAGATGTATCAGCAAAGTTTTTTACTTCAGCGTGAGAGTAATTATGTTCTTTTTCAGTCAATACATCTTTTTCATCAAAACCTTCAAAGGTGTCAAATAATAGTAATTCCCTGTCTGGGAACAAAGTATTCAACTGCCAGGCAATGTCGCCCTTATAGACACCGAGTTCTGCAATGCTTCCGGGAATCTGTTGCATCGTAATCCGCTCTGCCATCCGGTGCAGAGTAGCGCTTCGGATATCGAGCGTGTGATAAAGATCATGAAGCATCAGAAACTGATTCTGATAACCGGCTTCTTTGACCTGCTGCATCAGCGCACAGCTGCGTTCGGTATCGCTGACAGCAATCAGCATCAGATCCGGCTGTAGTCTGGCAGCTTGTTCTACCGAAATGACAGGCACGGAGCCTAGCGGTGTAGAAATATCAGTTCCCCATAGCGAAGAGTTGTTATCTCCAAAAGCAAGCAGATCAAAATGATTGCGGTTGATGAGACTGACAAAAGAACGACCGAACTGACCTGCGCCAAGTATAATAAGTGTTTGCATATGAGTTACTCCTGTGAAAAGTATAACTTAATTATAGTATAAATTAGAAAAAAATCATAGAAATACGATAAAAAATGATAAAAAACATTTTTTTTGCCCTAAAACTACAGATTGGCACAGCATTTGCTTGATAATTAAGTGTCAAAGTGTTTCGAGTTATATTGTGAAAGAAAGGAGAATCAAAGTGAATAATAACAGGGGCTTTTCAGGCGTAAATGCGAAAAAAGAACAAGAAATCAAAGATAATGTAATGAAACAGTACAATTGCGGACATTCATGCAGAATCTGCCCATATCCGGGCGCGAAATGCAGAATTGATGACGCAGTGGCCAGAAAAATCCAGTAATAACGCCCAAGTATAGGCAGTGCC
>CAVAVU010000048.1:0-6708 GCA_963592205.1 bacterium | reverse complement strand
GGCACAGTATTTGCTTGTTAATAATTATACAAATGTAAGGTGCACCGTAAATAAAGGGAAGGAGAAAGCGATGAGCGAAGAAAAGAAACAGAAAGAGAAAAAAGTGCATAGACCACCAACGGTTTTTGAAGCTTATCTGGCCGTTGTCTGTATGTTAATTATCATTGGTGTTGGCAACGGAGTACTGGGATATGATCTGAAAATGATGCTGGTTGTATGTACAGCGGTTAATATGTTGATCGCATGGCGCTGTCATGCATCCTGGGAAGAGATGCAGGAAGGTATAGTGGCTAAGATTACTTCTATGGGACCGTGCTTGTATTATTTGGCTCTGGCTTTGTTGCATTGATCATGGGTGTGATCTTTCAGGGGTATGGAGTTGCAGAAGTAATCAGTGGAGCTTACAATGGTTTCTCAACGGATGTGTTCTTAGCTGGCAAAAATGTCACACCGGAACTTGCAACTCTGGTCAATCGAGGCGGAATGTTTTCGATGGCAGATTCATTGGTATTCCTGTTCTGTGCTCTGTCTTGTGTAGGACTTATGGATGTGATTGGAGTGTTTGGAGTTATCCAGAAGACAATCTTCAGGGATATTAAGAGTCCTGGTAAGTTGAATTTAATATCAATGCTGGCAATATTATTATTCGGTCTGGTTACTGCTGATCCGTATCCACCGGTTATTATCAGTAACGATTTGTTAAAAGGACCATTTGAAAAGGCTGGATATGATCCAAAGAAAGCGGCAACCATTGCTTTGTCAGGATGTCTGTTGACAACATTGTGTCTGCCATGGTCATTCTGTGCATTTTATTCAGGCAATGTATATGGCGTAACAATCGGACAGTTCTTCCCATATGCAATATTGTTCTGGCTGGTACCGCTGATGGTAGTTCTGTTAAGTTTCTTCGGAATTGGAAATAAAAAAATTGAGAAGGAGGCGGCATGATGAAAGTATGTATCGTTGGAACCGGTAATCAGGGAACTGGTGTGGCAGGACTTCTTGCACAGGAAAAAGATGTTGAAAAGTTGATTCTTGTAGATATAGAATTAGCAAGAGCAGAGAAGTCTAAATCACTGGTGGAGAGTCTTGGCGAAAGATGTCTCGTTAAAGAGATTGTTGCAGTGCAGGGAGATGCAGCTGATACAGATCAGATTGCTGAAATCGCACAAGGTGTGGATCTGATTTTTAATGGAATCTATGCAACATTTAATTATCCACTGATGCGTGCCTGCTTAAAGGTAAAAGCACATTATATGGATTTACGGTCAAATGTAATGGAAGGACCTGGAATTTCTTATAATGAGACGATTGATGCCCAGTTTGATATGGATGAGGAATTTAAGAAAGCTGGAATAACAGCATGCCCGTGTATGGGAGTCAGTCCGGGATGGGCTAATATGGTTGCTAACTATATGATCGAAGAAATGGATAGCGTAGACAGTGTTATTTTCCGAAATATTGACTGGATTGACAGTGATATCCTGTTGGCACCGATTGCTCCGAGAAATATATTTGCATTATGGCTTGGACCACCGCATCCGACAAGGATTATTAACGGAAAACCAGAGAAGATTGAACTGTTAGAGAGTGAAGAAGAGTATCAGTTCCCGGCACCGGCAGGAAAGCAGAAAATCTATACATTTACGAATGATCCGGATATTGTACTGGTAAGCAAGTTCTCAAAAAAACCATTGCCATATATTGAAGGAAAAATGGGAGTCTGCATGGGTGGACTGGACATGAAGGATATGTGGTTGAAAGCAATTAGTGAACAGACTGCTAAAAATGCCAAATCTGAAGATATGTTTGATACATTTGGACAGTCATTAGAGTATAATACAAACTTTAAAGAATTTATTGATCGAGGTGTATTAAGAGATGGTATGCTCTGTATTTCCGTTGAGATAACAGGAAAGAAAAAAGGCGTTACAGTAAGACATACTGCATTCCATGCAGCAACAATGAGTGAGGCAATGAAGCATCTTCCGTGGGCGGGACATAATGTATATGGAACAGTTGGAAGTTTTGTAATTGAAATGATTCTTATGTTATGCCGTGGTGAATATACGCGGCGTGGAGTTATAAATGTTGCAGAGTTATGGCCGGAAAAAGAAATGTGGGACGAAAAAATTGGAGCCAGAGGAATTATCCTGATGGAGAAGATTGAAAAAGGAACACAGCTGTTTTAAGGAATAGAATAATACTTCCGCCTGTAATTCAGATAGAATACGGGCGGAAGTAAAGTGTAAAATCGACAGAAATGTAGCATCTGCTACTTATTATAGAAAAAGCGGTATGTTATATTTTTAACATACCGAATGATCAGTGCAGGAGGAACGAGCCATGAAGAAGACAGGAGCTGTTCTGGTGGCAGCAGGATTATCATCAAGAATGAAAGATTTTAAACCGATGCTTCCGTTTGGTGGATCAACGGTATCTCGCCATATGGTATCTATGCTGAAAGATATGGATATCGATCCGATAGCAGTAGTGACCGGATACCGGGCAGAACAGCTGGAGAGCCATCTGTCTCACGTGGGCGTTCGGTTTATAAGGAACGAACGGTATCGGGAGACGGAGATGTTTGATTCGATCAGGATGGGTGTGGAGGCAATCGCATCGGAGTGTGAACGGATCATGATCCTGCCAATTGATATACCGGCATTGATGCCGGAGACGATCCGGCAGACACTGATGATTGATGCACCGATTTTGCGGACGATGTGCAAAGGAGAACCGGGACATCCGATTATTATACAGACAGATGTATTTCCGGTTATCTGGCAGAATGACGGACACAGAGGACTGCGGGGAGCCATGGAAGAGTCGGGCATACCGATTACGGAGCTGGAAGTAGAAGATGAAGGTATCTATAAGGATATGGATACCAAAGAAGAATATAGAGAACTGTTGGAGTGGAATTATGACCGTGGTCAGGGATATCCGGTCAAACCATTTGTTCATGTGGGTTTAAAAGCAGGTGAGAAGTTCTTTGGACCGGGAGCCTGTGAACTGCTGGAGCTGATCGGTCAGACCGGATCGGTACAGGAAGCCTGTTCCAGAATGAACTTATCATATAGTAAGGGAAGCCGGATACTGAAAAATATAGAACGTCAGATGGGCGTGGCAGCAGTTCAGAAGTGGACCGGAGGAGTCGGCGGAGGCGGTTCAGAGCTTACTGAGAAAGGAAAATGGCTGATCACAAATTATCGAAAGATGGAAGTGGAAATAGAACACGCAGCAGAGGAAGCATTTGACAGATATTTTGAGGAAGGCTGATTAATGATGAAACGAAGTCATACCAGAAGAATATATCTCGTCAGACATGGGGCAGTAGAATTCGCAGATGGCATCCGGAGATGTATCGGATGTACAGAGATTCCGCTAAGCGAAAGAGGACGTATCCAGGCAGAACGACTGGTGCAGTATTTTACAAGGCATTCCGTGACAAAGGTATGTACCAGTCCGCTGGGAAGATGCAGAGAGACGGCACAGATCTTAAGCGGCGGAAGATATGCCATTGAGATCGAAGATGGACTCCGTGAAATGGATATGGGCGAATGGGAGAACCTGCCATTGCAGGAACTGCGTGAGGAACACGGTAAGCAGTTGGAATCAGAACCCGTGCACGGGGAGAGCAGAGAGGACGCGCTTAGACGTTTCGGACAGACGATAGATGATATACTTGAACGGTCAGAAGGAGATCTGGTGTGTGTGGCACATGCAGGTGTGAATTGTTGTTATCTGGCAGACCTGCTGGGTGAACCGTTGGAGACGAGCCGGGCGCTGCCACAGCCATATGGATGTCTGAGTGTGATCGAAGCAGAGGAAAACGGTAGAAAACGGGTGCTGAAATATGGTATTATGCCAGAGAAAATGCCGGATGAAGCGGAGTGTATGGAGATGTGGGAGCATTACCATACACCGGAGAATGTCAGGATGCATTGTCGGGCAGTGTGTGTACAGGCATTACGTATAGGAAATGCACTGAATCAGGCAGGATGTGAGCTGAATCTGCAGATGATCCGAAGTGAGGCACTTCTTCATGATGTAGCAAGAGCAAAGCCGCATCACACAGAAGAAGGAGCACGTATACTCAGGCGGGAAGGCTATCCGGAACTTGCAGAGATGATACGCATACATCATGATCTGACGAAGGGCGGATATGAATGGAATGCAAATGCAGAGCCGTGTGAGACAGAAGTTGTGTATCTGGCAGATAAGCTGACAAAAGAGACGAGAACAGTGACGCTGGAAGAACGGTTTGCAGATAGCAGAAGGCGGTGTGAACTGCAACAGGATTATGAAGAAGCATTGAAAAAACATGAGAGACGTTATCAGGAAGCAAAACTGGTAGAAGATAAAGTAAAGAAATATATAAATTGGCACAGTAATACGACACAGGTATAAGAGGGAGGACGATAACATGAAACTTATTAAGACAGAAGATGCGGTGGGACATGTATTGTGTCACGACATCACACAGATCATCAAAGGAGTTACGAAGGATGCGGTATTCCGCAAAGGACATATCGTGACAGAAGAAGATATTCCGGTATTGTTGTCTGTGGGTAAAGAACATTTATATGTATGGGAAAAGCAGGAAGGCATGCTTCATGAAAATGAGGCAGCAGAGATTCTTCGTGAGATCAGTCAGGGGGAGCATATGCATCCGTCTGATGTGAAGGAGGGTAAGATCGAGCTGATCGCAGACTGTGATGGCGTGTTGAAGATTAATGGCGAAAAGCTCCGTGCAGTCAATGCGCTTGGCGAGATGATGATTGCCAGCCGCCATGGGAATTTTCCGGTAAAGAAGGGTGATAAGATTGCAGGAACCAGAGTCATTCCGTTGGTTATTGAAGAGGAGAAGATGAACCGTGCGAAGGAAGTGGCTGGTAAAGATCCTATATTTCACATCCTTCCCTATGAGCAGAAAAAGGTCGGAATTGTAACGACCGGAAGTGAAGTATATCATGGACGGATTCAGGATACATTTACACCGGTGATCATTGACAAGGTGACCGAATACGGAGCAGAGATTACAGGACATGAGATCTGTGATGACAAACCGGAGATGATCGAAGATGCGATCCATGATCTGTTAAAAAAGGGATGCAACATGATCCTCTGTACCGGAGGTATGAGCGTAGATCCGGATGACCGTACGCCGCTTGCGATTAAGAACGTAACCGGCAATGTAGTAAGCTATGGTGCACCGGTACTGCCGGGAGCAATGTTTCTGCTGGCGTATTACGGAGGCGACCTGCCGGTTATGGGATTACCGGGATGTGTCATGTATGCGAAGAGAACGGTGTTTGATCTGGTGCTGCCGAGAATCATGGCAGGAGAGATCCTGACGAAAGAAGATCTGGATCTGCTGGGTGAAGGCGGTCTGTGTCTGAACTGTCCGACATGTACATTCCCGAACTGCGGATTTGGCAAATGTGGAAGCAGATAAGGATCGGATCATCAGGAACTTATACAGGAACTCATATCGGAAAATGATCAGTGAAAGTTGAGGAATGAATCAATGAGAGAATTATTTGAAGCAATAGATAACTGTGAATCAGGCAGTGTGAATATGGTGCTGACTGCGTTGGACGGAGAATATCTGGGAGAGAAGGCACTGGTGTCAGATGGAAAGCTTATCTGGAAGAGCCGCGAGGATGGCTTCTTTGCAGGACATGAGGAAGCGGTCTGTCAGATGCAGGACAGCGGTGTGGTTACAGTAGGAGAGAGCCGGGTGTTCTGTGATACGCTGGGACAGGAAAAGCAACTGGTAATCTGTGGCGGTGGTCATGTGTCGATACCCGTGATCAAGATTGGAATCATGATGGGATGGGAAGTAACGGTGCTGGAAGACCGGCCAAAATTCGCAGATAATGCCAGAAGAGCAGGTGCAACCCATGTGATCTGCGAACCATTTGAAGAGGGGCTGGATAAAGTGCCGGGAAGTTCGGATACGTATTTTGTCATTGTGACCCGTGGACACAGATACGATCAGGTATGTCTGGAGAAGATCGCAGAGAAAGAACATGCGTATATCGGTATGATCGGAAGCCGGAGAAGAACAACACTGGTCAAAAAACTTCTGGTGGAAAATGGCACAGACAAAGCGGTTCTGGATGCAGTCTATACACCGATCGGTCTGGATATTGGTGCTGAGACGCCGGAAGAGATCGGTGTTGCGATCATGGCAGAGATTATTGAAGTTAAAAATAAGAAGAAACGAACCTTCGGATATTCTAAAGAAATGGTCAGAGCCATCATGGATACAGAGAAATATCTTGGCAGAAAGGTTATGACTACGATCATTACGAGAAAAGGATCGGCACCACAGGGGATCGGTGTGAAGATGCTGGTACTTGCAGATGGCAATTGCATCGGAACCATTGGCGGTGGTTGTATGGAGTCTGCGGTATTGCAGAAGGCATTGCTCCTTCTCAGAAGTGATGAGAAGAAAGCAAGAATCTGTCAGGCGGATCTGACCGGTAATGATGCGGAGGACGAAGGCATGGTATGTGGTGGCATGGTAGATGTGCTGCTGGAAGTTATAGAGTAAAAAAGAGATTACGCTTGATGAGAAGAGGAAGATTATGAAAGATTTGCAGGGACGAGATATTAATTATATGAGAATATCCATTACCGACCGTTGTAATCTGCGCTGCAAATACTGCATGCCGCACGGCATTGAACTACTTCCGA
>CAVAVU010000047.1:0-12952 GCA_963592205.1 bacterium | reverse complement strand
AAAAGCCGGGGCTAATGTTTCAATTATTTTGGGACATTTTCAAAAATGCTTGACAGCTTTTTTTGAAAAAAACAAAAATTTATTTATTCAAATTCTTTCCGGAACATCTTCTATTACCTGCTCTTTCCATTGTGTTCACCGACAAATAATGATATAATATACGCATTAATACGAATTTGTGATATATCAAGTTGTCAAGGAAGACATTGCAACGGGAGCAGTGTCTATTTTTATATCATTATATCACACATTCAAACAATAGAGAGGAATTGATAACATGAAAGAAAAGAAAAAAATGTCTTTGGCCATGCAGATATTTATTGCGCTTGTACTGGCCATCATCGCAGGTCTGCTTTTACAGAATCATGCAGATTTTGCCGAATCCTACATCAAACCATTTGGAACAATCTTCCTGAATCTCGTCAAATTCATTGTTGTTCCGATCGTACTGTTTTCCATTATGTGCGGTATCATTTCTATGAGTGATATAAAAAAAGTCGGAGCCATTGGACTGAAAACGGTTGTTTTCTACCTGTGCACAACTGCATTTGCTGTTACGATCGGTCTGATCGGCGGCAATCTTTTTAAAGGACTGTTCCCGGTAGTTGCCACAACCGATCTGACTTATGAAGCTACAGAAGCCACCTCTTTTATGGATACGCTTGTGAATATGTTCCCGTCCAACTTCGTATCTCCTATGGTAGAAGCGAACATGCTGCAGATCATCGTTATGGCTGTTCTGCTTGGTTTCGCAATCATCCTTGTAGGCGAAAAGAATGTTCGTGTAGTAAATGCATTTAATGACCTGAACGACATCTTCATGAAATGTATGGAAATGATCTTAAAGCTGTCACCAATCGGTGTGTTCTGCCTGTTGTGTCCCGTTATTGCTTCTAACGGACCTGCCATCATCGGCTCACTTGCAATGGTGCTTCTGGCAGCGTACATTTGTTATATCGTACATGCAGTATTCGTGTACTCACTGACTGTAAAGACCATGGGTGGATTAAGCCCGTTAAAATTCTTCAAGGGCATGCTTCCTGCTATCATGTTTGCATTCTCCAGTGCTTCCTCAGTAGGAACACTGCCAATCAACATGGAGTGTACTGAAAAGCTTGGCGCCAAACGAGAAGTTGCTTCTTTTGTACTGCCTCTTGGTGCAACGATCAACATGGACGGTACAGCTATTTACCAGGGTGTCTGTGCAATCTTTATCGCTTCCTGCTATGGTATCCAGCTTACCCTTCCACAGATGCTGACCATCGTGCTTACTGCCACACTGGCATCTATCGGAACTGCCGGAGTACCTGGCGCAGGTATGGTCATGCTGGCTATGGTGCTCACCTCTGTGGGGCTTCCTGTGGATGGCATTGCGTTGGTAGCCGGTGTCGATCGTATCTTTGATATGGGACGTACGACAGTCAACATCACTGGTGATGCAGCCTGTACAATCGTTGTCTCTAATCTGGAAGCAAAGCGTGAAGCACGCAAAGCCAAGAATAATTAACTCAAAACCAACACGCTTTCATGCATAAAAAACCGATGGTTCAGACATTCAATGTCTTTTCCATCGGTTTTATATATCTATCTTACTTTCTAAGCTACCACATCTTCAAATTGTGAGTTATACAGGTTTGCATAGAATCCGCCTGCTGCCAGCAGTTCTTCATGATTGCCCTGTTCGATAATATCTCCATCCTTCATCACAAGAATCAGATCTGCATCTCGGATTGTAGACAATCTGTGTGCAATAACAAAGCTTGTTCTGCCCTTCATTAGGTTATCCATTGCTTTCTGAATCTCAATTTCTGTTCTGGTATCTACAGAAGAGGTTGCCTCATCCAGAATCAAAATCTTATTGTCCGCAAGGATTGCTCTCGCAATCGTCAGTAACTGTTTCTGACCCTGAGACACATTGCTTGCATCCTCATTCAGTTCCATCTGATAACCACCCGGCAGCGTCTTAATGAAATGGTGCGCTCTTGCTGCTTTTGCTGCTGCAATAACCTCTTCATCCGTTGCATCCAGACGTCCGTAACGGATATTCTCCATAATCGTGCCCTTAAACAGCCAGGTATCCTGCAATACCATTCCAAATGCATCTCGCAGATCTCTCCGGTTAAAATCTCTGATATCATGATCATTCAAACGGATAGCTCCGCTGTTCACATCATAGAAACGCATTAACAGCTTGACCATCGTCGTCTTACCTGCTCCGGTAGGACCTACGATTGCAATCTTCTGTCCCGGTTGTACATTGGCACTAAAGTCGTGGATGATCACCTGCTCCGGATTATAGCCAAACTTCACATGTTCAAAGCTTACTTCTCCGGTTACCTGTGTAATATCAGCCGGGTGCTCTGCAATCTGAACTTCTTCTTCCTCTCCAAGGAACTCAAATACTCGCTCAGATGCTGCCGACATGGACTGTACCATGTTGATTACCTGTGCAATCTGCTGGATCGGCTGTGTAAAGTTCTTGACATACTGAATAAATGCCTGAATATCACCAATCGTAATGACATTACGGATTGCCAGAAGGCCTCCTGTCAGTGCCACGCACGCATATCCCAGATTACCGACAAACATCATGATCGGCTGCATCATTCCTGACAAGAACTGCGATTTCCATGCTGAATCATACAAAATATCATTCGTCTTTTCAAACTCTTCGATCGTTGCTTCTTCTCTGTTAAACGCCTTGATAACCAGATGTCCGCCATATACCTCTTCGACCTGTCCATTGATATGTCCCAGATATTCCTGCTGTGAACGGAAGAACTTCTGTGACTTCTTCATTACCAGACCAATCAGTCCCATAGAGATTGGAAGAATGATCAGCGCAATCAACGTCATCAACGGCGAAATACTGAGCATCATGATCAGCACACCAATAAGTGTAGCCACTGATGTAATGATCGTGGTAATACTCTGGTTAAGTCCCTGTCCCAGGGTATCTACATCATTCGTAATACGCGAAAGAACCTCGCCATAAGTACGGCTTTCAAAATACTTCATAGGCATACGGTTAATCTTCTCAGATATCTCTTTCCGAAGTCTGTAACATACCTTCTGCGTGATGCCCGTCATGATCCATCCCTGAATAAAACTGAACAATGCACTGCATAGATACAATGCCAATACAAACAGCAGGATCATTCCAATCTTCCCAAAATCAATGTTTCCTGTTCCGCGTATCTTATTCATCAGACCTTCTGAAAGAGCTGTTGTAGCCCTGCCCAGGATCTTCGGCCCAGCTACTGTAAACACTGTCGAACACGCTGCACAGATCATTACAATAAATATACCAATCTTATATGTTGCCATATATTTTGCAAGCTGCTTGACAGATTTCTTCAGATCTTTTGGCTTCTCGCCCGGCTGCATACCACGTCCCATCGGGCCTCTGCGGCGCTGCGGGCATCTGTGTTCCTGATTATTGTTCATTTCCGGACACCTCGCTTTCCTCAAGTCCAAGTTCTTTTTCCGACAACTGAGACTTCGCTATCTGCTGATACACTTCACACGTCTTCAACAGTTCTTCATGTGTACCCTTGCCCACAACTTCTCCGTCATCCAGCACCAGTATCTGCTCTGCATGCAGAATGGTACTGATTCGCTGAGCTACGATGATCACAGTACTGTTCTTCACATTTTCACCAAGTGCTTTACGAAGTGCAGCATCCGTCTTCAGATCCAGCGCTGAAAAGCTGTCATCAAATACAAAGATCTTCGGATCCTTTGCGATCGCTCTGGCAATTGCAAGACGCTGCTTCTGTCCGCCAGACACATTGCTTCCGCCCTGTGCAATCGCACTATCATATCTGTCATCCTTTGTCTCAATGAACTCAGTCGCCTGTGCGATCTCCGCCGCCTTCGCGATTTTTTCATCTGTTGCCTCTTCTTTACCAAATCGTAAATTGGAAGCGATCGTACCGGAGAACAGGACGCCTTTCTGCGGTACAAATCCAATTTCTTCACGCAGATCTGACATCTTGATATTGCGGATGTCTTTGCCGTCCAGTGTAATCTTACCTCCCGTTACATCATAGAGACGTGGGATCAGATTCACCAGCGTTGATTTACCACATCCGGTGCTTCCGATAATAGCCGTCGTCTTGCCTGGTTCCGCAATAAAATCAATATCATGCAATACATCTTCTTCCGCTCCCGGATACCGGAAATTCACATGATCAAAATGAATCACACCATTACGCTCTGTAACTGCTTCCGGCTGATCAGCATCATGAATGGAAGATTCTGTTACAATGACTTCATCGATACGCTCCGCTGCCACCGCTGCTCTTGGAAGCATAATAGAAAGCATTGTCAGCATCAGGAATGACATGACAATCATCATTGCATAAGTAATAAATGCCGTCATAGCACCGACCTGCATATCACCACTGTCAATTCTATGTGCACCTACCCATACAATACTTACTGTAAGCACATTCATGATCAACATCATGCCAGGCATCATAAAGGTCATGACACGGTTGGTGAACAGTGTCGTCTTCGTCAGTCTCTGGTTTGCATCGTCAAAACGCTCTTCCTCTTTCTTTTCACGTCCAAATGCACGGATAACCGAAAGTCCTGTCAGGATCTCTCTGGATACCAGGTTGATGTTATCTACCAGCTTCTGCATCAGTTTAAACTTCGGCATAGCCGCAGATACCAGCACCATTACATATCCAAGGATTACGATGATCGCCAGTACGATCACCCAGCCCATTCCTGCTCCGGTCTTCATAACCTTCAGTACTCCACCGATACCAAGGATTGGTGCATATGCAACAATTCGCAGAAGCATCGTAGACACCATCTGGATCTGCTGGATATCATTCGTACTTCTGGTAATCAGTGATGCTGTCGAGAATTTATCCATTTCCGCATTAGAGAATCCCACAACCCGCTTAAATACTTTATCTCGCAGGTCACGTCCGACACCTGCACCCACACGGGATGCAAAGAAGCCTACCAGTACGGTAACAACTCCCATCAGCAATGCCATGCCAACCATTTTCAGACCGGACATCCACAGATAATTCTTCTGTACCTGTTCGATATCCACGCCTGCCGCCTCATCGGCTGATACTGCATAGGCAACACCCATGGATTTCACCAGAGAACTTCCCATTGTATCAATGGTATCTTCCATACTGTCACGCATGGAAAGTAGCTGATCCTTTGTCATCATGCCACTCTGCAGCATAGTAGAAAATACGGCACGCACATCTACACATTCTACCGTCTTCGTATTGCCATCATCGTCTTCTTTTTCCTGCATGAAGCTTTTAAGCTCTACATGCATCATCTGACCGATCTGCTCTACTGACATATCCGCAAGCTGCGCCTCATCCATCCCGGTCTGTGCTGCAACAGACTGCTTAAACGTATCTACTTCCATAGCGCTCATCTGATAATTCATGATCAACGGCACCGTCAGTTCTTCATCTGCCTGATCCAGCTTATCCTCTGTCAGATCTTTCCGTTCATAATATCCGTCTTTCTCTTCGTACAGATTCTGCCAGGTATCTGCCTCATCGTCTGTCATAATAAACTGCGCCGTCTGAAATTCCTCTTCCGTAATCTTCTCCGGCACCACATGTTCGACACCGCTGTTCTGGATTCCCACATCGATAATGTCCGATGTATAAGACGGAAGTGCCAGATCACACATCGCCTGAACCACCAGCAGTGCAAGAATAATGATTACGGACTTCCAATACGGAAGCATATTCTTCGCTATCTTACTCATGTTCTTTTTCCTTTCTGCCTTTCCATTTTCTAGTCTCTATTTCCTTTTCTGCCACAGAATATATCATATTCATATACGCAATCAATCGTTCCAGTTCCTTCGGTTCCAGTTGATCTACCACTGCCTTTCCGTAATCACAGATAATCTGTCTGGTCTCATTCGTTGCACGTTCTCCCTTTATAGTAAGCTCTACGCATATATTCCTTCGGTCATTCTTATCGATACTCCGCTCCACATAGCCTTTTTCCTCCAGTCCATGCAATGTTCTGGAGATAGCGGACGAATGCACTCTGGTTCTGTTCGCAAGCTCTGAAATGGTCATTTTACCATCTTCGCCTTTATTCATAATCACATTCATCGCTGCAAATTCTGACTGATTGATATCCGGCAACATTGATGCCACATTCAGCTTGCGGAACTGATGCATTGCTTCAAAGAACTTTCCATATAATTCATCCATGTCCTTATCACCTCGGTCCCATCTAATTATTTAACATCGTTATATATTAACGTATATAATTAATAACACCAGCAAATAACTCTGTCAAGCTAAATGCTGGTGTTTTATATATTCTTTAGAAATAGGTTATATTTTCTTTCGTCTCTGCGAAATTACAAGTCCTGTTAATATCAGAACCGCACCGATTACCGAACGTACAGTAAGTTGTTCTTTTAGTACAAATACCGACAGCACAACGGTTACTATCGGCGACACATATATGTACACGCTGGTCTTCAATGCTCCAATCCACTGCGTAGACAGGTTCCAGATAAAGAACCCCATCGCACTGGCTCCCACGCCCAGGAACAGGAAATTGAGCAGCACTTCCGGTCTGGCAAATACTTGAGCATCCCAGGATGCACGATTCCACACAAGAATCGGCATCAGAAATACGATTGCATAAAAATAAATCCGTCTGGTTGCTGCAATCATATGATATTCCCATTCACCGATCTTCTTCACAATCGCAGAATAGAATCCCCAGGATACCATTGCCAGAAATGCAAGCCCGTCTCCTACCGGATTCAGATTCACATTCTTCTGCCCGCCCAGGCTGATCAGCGCCACACCGGTAATCGCAATCACAAAGCCTATAAAAAAACTGGCTCCAGGCTTCTCACTCTTAAAAAAGATTCCTACTACAACCGCAACAAAAAACGGCGCACATGCCACGATAATCCCAACATTCGATGCATAAGTCATCGTCAGTGCCGTATTTTCCAGCATGAAATAGAGAACGATACCAAACAAACCCGCTCCCGCAAATGCAAACTCCTGCTTCCTTTCACGAAGCTTCAGATGATGCGGATACAGCAGGTATAATGTAATAAATGCCAGAATGGCTCTCGTAAAAAGCACCTCTACCGGCATAAAATAACGAAGCAAGACCTTTGTGGACACGAAGGTTGCACCCCACATGATCTGCGTGCCACATGCCATCACGTGGCCTAGTATCTGTTTTCTGTTCTCTGAAGCCATAGCCGAATTCCTCCTTGCTTCACTGCTATCTCGAACTCCCTCTCATCCATTCGTAAAGCCATACGATGAATCGTGCTTTCCCGCTGCTTCGCAGCTAATTTTGCTCATGTATAGGGCAGCAGCTCTATCGAGCCGCCTTACGGATAAGAAAATCTGTTTCATTCAAACAAGTTTGATGAACCCTCTTTTCTTATCCTTCGGAGTTCTCGATATTCTGCTTTTGGGTAACAAAAAAAGCGGGTGATGGGAATCGAACCCACGTATCCAGCTTGGAAGGCTGGTGTTCTACCATTGAACTACACCCGCATGTTTCACAACACAAGATATATAATATCATATTTCCCGCAAAATGCAAGGGGAAATATTTTATTTTTCAAATTTTTTTAAAAGCATACGCATTATACACAATTCACATTACCTCTCTGCTCACTTCTTATAATATACCTAATATACCATATACAAATCCGGAGCCAGCAATGGTATCGGACATACGTCCGCATCGCCGACTCCGGGGATTCTGCATAATATATCATCAGAGAAATTAATTACTTTCCTTCGTAATGAATAACACTCTCTACATCATAGCCTTTCAGCTTCTCTCTTCCCTTCAGGCCTTCTAATTCCATCAGGAAAATAATCTTCACTACTTCACCGCCAAGCTCTTCTACTAATTTGGCTGCCGCTTCGATTGTACCTCCTGTAGCGATCAGATCATCTACCAGCACAACCTTCTGTCCCGGCTGGATTGCATCCTTATGCATCTCGATCTCTGCCTTACCATATTCCAGCTCATATTCAGCAGATACAGTCTCTCTTGGAAGCTTGCCTTTCTTTCTGACCGGCACAAATGCTTTATGCAGATTATATGCGATCGGCACACCAAAAATGAATCCTCTGGACTCGGTTCCTGCGATTACATCAAAATCTACGCCTTCCAGAAACTTCTGCATCTCATCAATCGCAAGGTGTAATCCGTCCGCAGCCTGCAGTACACTTGTCACATCACGAAAGATAATTCCTTTTTCCGGAAAATCCGGAATACTCTTTACATATTCTTCAATCTTCTTCATCAATATCGCTCCTTAGTGAAATAATGACTACCCGTCTAGTATACCATAGTCTATCTCAAAATTCTACTGTTCCGATCATGCATTCTCTGTTTTACCAACTTTTATTCAGCAAGATATCTGGCTACGCATACACCACTGGCTGATGCATGAGACAGAGAATGTGTGACTCCGCTACAGTCACCGATAACAAACAATCCTTCGTGTTTTGTCTGCAGATGATTATCAATCTCGACTTCCATATTATAGAACTTCACTTCCACACCATACAGCAGTGTGTCGTCATTAGCAGTACCCGGCGCAATCTTATCCAGTGCATAGATCATTTCGATAATACCATCCAGAATACGTTTCGGCATAACCAGACTCAGGTCACCCGGTGTTGCAGCAAGTGTTGGTGTCACATAGCTTTCCGCAATCCTTGACACCGTACTTCTACGTCCACGAATCAGATCTCCGAATCGCTGCACCATTACTCCTCCGCCCAACATATTAGACAATCTTGCAATACTTTCACCATATCCATTACTGTCCTTAAATGGCTCTGAAAAATGCTTGGATACTAATAATGCAAAGTTGGTATTCTCTGTATGCAGTGCCGGGTCTTCATAGCTGTGACCATTTACCGTTACAATACCGTTTGTGTTCTCATTTACAACCACTCCACGCGGGTTCATACAGAACGTTCTTACCAGATCTTCAAACTTCTGTGTACGATATACGATCTTGCTCTCGTACAGTTCATCTGTCAGGTGCGCAAATACTTCTGCCGGAAGTTCTACACGCACACCGATATCCACACGGTTAGACTTTGTCGGGATTTCCAGATCTTTACAGACACTTTCCATCCATTTACTTCCACTTCGTCCCGCTGAAATAATGCATTTATCACATGCATATTCCGCATCTGCGGTCTTTACTATATAACCCTCTCCACTTTTTGCCACAGTCTCTACCGGTGTCATGAAATGGAACTCTACTTTATCTTTTAATTCATTGTACAGATTTTCCAGAACTACATAGTTAATATCGGTTCCCAGATGACGCACAGACGCATCCAACAAATGAAGATCGTTCTGCAGACAAGTCTTCTTAATTGCTGTATTCGCTGTAGAGTAAAGCTTCGTACCCTCACCGCCATGGCTCATATTGATATCATCCACATACTTCATCAGATCGATTGCTTCTCTCTTACCAATATATTCATGCAGAGTACCACCAAACTGGTTCGTAATATTATATTTTCCATCCGAAAATGCACCTGCACCGCCGAATCCATTCATGATACCGCAGCTCTTACAATGGATACAAGTCTTAATCTTTTTACCATCAATCGGACATTTTCTCTTCTCCAGCGACTGTCCTGCTTCTAATACTGCAACCTTCAGTTCCGGTTTCAGCTTCATCAGCTCATATGCCGAAAAGATACCTCCCGGTCCTGCCCCGATAATCACTACATCATACTTCATTCTTTATTCCTCCCTTAATTTACGCAAAATGTCCACCGTATGTCCCGATGCACCCATCAGATCCATCCTCTCACAGGTAGCCATATGATATGTTACAAACTGTTCAAATTCATCTTCCTCCAGCGCATTCAGAAACGGACGCATATAATTCGCCGCACCGTCTGCCGCAATAATCTGGATCCGTTCCATTCCTGCCTGCCGGTTCAACTCCGCAATATCTTCCAGACGAACCATGCTATAGAGCTCATTTCCTTTCTCTGTACAGTGAAATGTTTCGTCCAGCATTCCTTCCTGCATAGCTTCCCTGATATGCCGCTCCTTAAAGGCATAAGTCAGCACGCTGAATTCATTCATAATATATGCCACAAGCAGCACACCGTCTGATCGCAACACACGTTTTGCTTCCTTCAATGCCTGTAGCTTCTCACCTTCGCCTTTCAGATGATACATTGGTCCAAATAACAATACCAGATCAAAGCTTTCTGCGTCAAAGCGTTTTAATCTCAGCGCATTCCCCTGATATGCCTTCACCAGACTGCTTTTCTGCTTCAGGCGACCCAGATTATGCTTCACAAGCTCAACCGCCGTCACATCATAGCCTTCCTCTGCCAGTGCAATACTGTATCTGCCCGTTCCGGCACCAATGTCCAATATACGGATCTCCTGCCTGCTTCTTCCGGATGCTTCTGCTATCCGATCCAGATATTTGTGGATATAATGCATGGAGGTCTGAAACTCCACTCTGCCATGTCGGCTGTCCAGACGTTTATCCTCATTAAACTTATTATAATATTCTTCCAAAGTCGTCATAAGCTTCTTCTTTCTCATACCTCCATTCTATTCCAAGATACAGTATAACAGGCATTTTCACCGCCTGCAACGAAAATTATTGCCAAACACGCAGAGTTATTGCATGGAATCATATTTCGTGCTATAGTAAGCCATAGAATTTAACAGCACGGAGGAATTATATATGTCATACTGTCCCGAATGTGGAACCAAATTAATCCGCAGGCATCTGGAAAATGAAGGCGAAATCCCATACTGCGAGACTTGTCAGGCATTCCGCTTTCCTACATTTAATACAGCAATCAGCACCATCGTATATGCGCCGGGCGGCAAAAAATTACTGTTGATCAAACAGTACGGAAAAGACCGCAACATTCTCGTAGCAGGCTATGTCAATAAAGGGGAATTTGCAGAACATGCATTAAAACGCGAAGTCCGAGAAGAAATCGGACTGAATGTAGTAAGCTGTTGCTTCAATCACAGCGAATACTATGAAAAGAGTAACACACTCATGTTAAATTTTGCCTGTCTCGTCGATTCTGACAACCTTAGCGGAATGACTCCAGAGGTAGACTACGCCGCATGGTACACACCGGCTGAAGCAAGAGATGCCATCTATCATGGCAGTTTAGCCGAGCGTTTTCTGGTCCACTGGCTGGACAAGCGTGAGGAATACACACTAGAGCACGAAAGTTATCATTTCTAAATATATAATTCAATATCCCCTGGCTAAGAATTGCTATCAATTCTTAGCCAGGGGATACCTTTGAGGGAGTCTATCTGAAATTTACCAATTGTTTTGTTCTGTACGATGAATAATATCCATCTGTCCCACAGGATCTATTTCAACGAAATATGATACATAACTTGCCACACGTACCAACAGATCCTTATATTTTTCCGGTTCTTCAATTGCCTTATATAATGTATTGCAATCAACTACATTGAACTGAACATGAAAGTTTCCCAATGCCTCAAATGCTCTTAAATAATCAACAAATCGGTCAATATCTTCATCCGTTGCCAGAATCTGAGGTGTTAATCTCTGATTCAGGAGAGTGCCCATCTCAAATCGTTCCGATGGAAGCTTACTCATAGATTTCAGCACTGCCGTCGTTCCATGAATATCCCGTCCCTGTGTCGGCGACATTGCATCTGCCATTGGCGAGCCCGCCTTAAAGCCGTCCGGAAGTGCTCCGACTGCAAATCCGGCAGATACAGCTGCATTACCAAGACAGGAAGCTCCTCTGAAATAACCGCCATATTCTGGGAAATTCGCTCTGTTCAGATTGCATTTATCAATAGAGTCATACCAGATATTCTGTGCTGTAGCAACCCATCCATCCGCATAGTCATCATCATTTCCATATTTCGGCACGCCATTTATGCACAACTGCCGTAATCTTTCATAGCCTTCCCAATCTGCATCCAATGCCGTCATCAATTCATCCATCGATACATTCTTTTCTTTAAACACAAGCGTATCGATAACGCCCAATGAATCTCCTACATTGGCAGAACCGGCCATCATCAATCCAAATGATGTATTCCAGCAGCCTCCCTGGATCAGATCCGTACCTTTCTGCAACGGTCCTTCCAACAGGCATGATGTAAATGGTGCTTCCGACCATTCGGATTGAACCGTCATTTCTACCGTGACCGCTCTGCAGAGAATATCCATAAAATAATCATTTTGTTTTCTATACGCTTCCAGGAATTCATCCATTGTCTTAAAGTTTCTCGGATCACCAGTCTCCGGTCCCAGTTGTGTACCACAGATAGAGCACTTACCATTATGAAGGGTCAGATCCAAAATCTTTCCTATATTAAAGATTCCTGATGCGGAATGCTGTTGTGTGATATGGGGCATACTGATTTCAACGCAGCCAATCACTGCATAATCCCGCAAATCTTCCAAACTCATGTCCGGGTATGCATGATACATCATCTGTATCGCTTTACTGTCACCATAGAATTTCGGTTTGCCGCGACCAAGTCTGACAACCTCTGCTGCCTTACGCAGATATTTCGTCGGCGTTCCTTTCCATATACGCATGGCAATTTCCGGCTGGATCAATCCCACCTGTTCTTCTGCTTCAAGGCAGAGCATTGTCACCTCATTACATGCATCCGTTCCCTCTTTTGTCTGTCCGCCGATCAACAGATTTTGTGTAATCGGAAATGCTACCTGCACAGATGCAGAATTATAATCGTATAATTGTGTCCACTCTGCCGTCTTTACAAAGAAGCACTCCAAAAGCTCCAATGCCTGTTCTCTCGTAATCTCCTTGTTCTCCTCAACGGATTTCTTATAATAAGGATACATATACTGATCAAAACGACCGAATGAATCCGCATAATTCATCTGTGCCCCAAGGATCAGCAC
>CAVAVU010000046.1:0-28560 GCA_963592205.1 bacterium | reverse complement strand
TTTTCGATAATAAGTATACAAGAATTTAACAAAAAAACTTTTTTATTTAAGGAAAATTAAGAAATGCTTTGGCAAATACTTAAGATATGTACGATAGAATATCCGCCAGAGGTGAGTGAGATTATGGAAAAAAAGCAAGATAAGATATCAATTGTCGTTCCGTGCTGGAATGAGGAAGCGGCATTGCCGATCTATTATAAAGAAATGAGCCGTATCATGGATCAGATGGATACGGATTTTGAATTACTCTTCGTGGATGATGGTTCTGCAGACAGGACACTGGAGGAAATGAAGAAGCTGCACGAGATGGATGCGCGTTGCAGGTATCTGTCATTTTCCAGAAACTTTGGAAAAGAAGCAGCAATCTATGCCGGTCTTACGAATGCGACAGGAGATTATATCGCTGTGATGGATGTGGATCTGCAGGATCCGCCGTCAATGCTGCCGGAGATGTACCGGATATTAAAGGAAGAAGACTACGATAGTGTGGCGACCAGACGATCTACCAGAGCCGGTGAGCCGGTGATTCGGTCATTCCTGTCCAGACAGTTTTACCATTTTATTAATAAGATATCCAAGACAGAGATTGTGGATGGCGCAAGAGATTACCGTTTGATGAACCGTAAGATGGCAGATGCGGTATTGCAGATGAGCGAGTATAACCGTTTCTCAAAGGGAATCTTTGGCTGGGTAGGATTCCGCACCAAATGGCTGGAATTTGAAAATGTCGAACGCTCTGCAGGTGAGACCAAGTGGTCTGTGTGGAAATTGTTCCGCTATTCTTTAGAAGGCATTACCGGATTCTCTGTCGTTCCGCTGGCACTGGCTTCCGTGCTCGGAATCCTGTTCTGCGGATTGTCGGCATTGATGATCCTGGTGATCGTGATCCGTACACTTGTGTGGGGGGATCCGGTATCCGGATGGCCGTCCATGGCATGTATCGTGTTCATGGTCAGCGGTGTACAGTTATTATGCCTTGGCATTCTGGGACAGTATCTGTCTAAGACATATCTGGAGACAAAACACCGTCCGATCTATCTGCTTCGGGAATCCAGTGAGGAAGGAGCCGTGTATGCAGGTCACAGAAAATAAGAAATGGCTCCGCAGGGGAATCTATCTGTTACTCAGTCTGTTAACGGTATTTGTCTGCTGGGTTTTCGTGGGACGGAACGGAGTGTTTGGCGCGAAGGTAGACTGGATCAGCCAGCATAGCGTGATCCCGGATTATTTCAGACAGCAGTTCTACGAGACAGGAGAGTTGTTTCCGGAATTTGCGGCGAATCTCGGTGGTGGACAGAACATATACAATTTCTCCTACTACGGTTTATACAGTCCAGTGATCCTGATTTCCTATCTGCTGCCATTTGTGAAAATGAGCGATTACCTGATCATAGCCAGTATCGTGGGGATCGCAGTCTCTGTGTGCCTGTTGTATTACTGGCTTGGCAGACGTGGATTCTCAGACGGGATCAGACTTGGAGTGTCCGTGATGTATCTGCTTGCAGGTCCTGTGATCTATCAGTCCTGCCATCAGGTGATGTTTGTGAACTACATGCCATTTTTATATATGTCACTGATCGGTGTCGACCGCTATTTTGACAGGAAGAGATCGGATCTGTATCTGATCAGTGTATTTCTGATGATCATGACCAGCTTTTATTTCAGCATCGGCGGTATGCTGGCACTGGTACTCTATGGCGTGTACCGTTATCTGGAGATTACGCCGAAGTTCAAATTTATTACATTTATAAGAGATGGTATCCGTTTTGTGATGCCGATGCTTGCGGCGGTCTGTATGAGCGGCGTACTGCTGGTGCCAACGGCAAGGGCGCTTTTCGGAAGAAAACAGGAAGTAGCGACCGTGCGGATTGGAGAACTGTTGATTCCACAGTTTCCACCGCTCCGGGTAGCGTATGGAACTTACGGACTTGGTCTGACTACCCTTGCGATTACCGTATTGCTTGTAGGACTTACGTATCGCAAATGGAATGAACGTGTACTTGCCTGGGGTTGTATAGCGGTCATTACGATACCGATATTTGCCTGGTTATTGAACGGTGGATTGTACGTAAGAGATAAGGCAGTGATTCCATTTTTGCCACTGATCTGTTATCTGATCGCGTTGTACTTGTGGAAAAATAAGCATCATGAGATTTCGATGTGGATGAATCTGGTCGCGGCGGTACTGACACTGGGGATTATCTGCTACGGATATTTTGGCAGTCATGCCACGATCACGGACAAGATGCACTGGCAGCTTTTGATGCTGGATGGAGTGATCGCGCTGATTTCGATTATCGTATTCTGTAAATGGCGGAATCTGGCAGTACTGATCGTGCCGCCACTTGTCTGTCTGAGTTTGTTTGAAGGCGTGTACAATGCACACAGTAGTGAACTGGTAGAACCGGCGGAGTACGCGAAAGTGACGGACAGCAGGATCGGAGATGCGGTGGAGAAGATTTTACGGCAGGATTCGTCTTTTTATCGGATTGAGCAGATGGGAAAGGATACGGACAATGCTGCAGATCTGAACCGGGTATGGACATCCGGACAGTGGGTGTCATCCCTGTATTCTTCGGCGTATAATACGAATTATCAGGATTTTCGTAAGGATACGTTTGAACTGGAACAGCCATACCGTAACAATCTGATGCAGAGCGTGGCGAAGAATCCGCTGTATCAGAGATTCATGGGTGTAAAATATCAGATACGGCAGAAGAAAGACGGAACGCCGGTCGTGACGGAGAATGCCGATACAGCGCCTGTTGCATATGCGACCGATCGTGTGATGACAGCAGCAGAATATCAGATGCTCGCATTTCCATATAATCAGACGGCATTGATGAATTACGCAGTGGTGGAAAATGCGGGAAGCCCAGAGGATGAAAAAGAAAACGACGGACAGGTGTCAGCACAGAGTGAGATGGAAGAGCAAAAAAATCAGATTGAGGGCACTGCAGAAAAAAGCACATTTGCGGTTCCGGACATGGAGACAAAGCAGATGACTTTAGCGACGGATGCAGATGGCAATATCGAGATTAAGGCGAAAAGTAAAACTTCCGTGCTGGTACAGACGGACACATTTGCGCCGGAGCAGGACGGACAGAGTGAGTATAACCTCTATCTGCAGTTTCAGGTGGAGAATCACAGACCGAATCACGATGTGGCAATCTGGGTGAACGGAATCCGCAATAAGCTGAGTTCGAAGAGTCATGTATATTATAATGGAAATACGACATTTACCTACGTAATGACACTTCCGATAGATCAGACGGACTTGAAGATTACCTTTGGCGCCGGGGAATATGAGCTGACAGGCGTGCGGTGCTATACAGGATCAGCGAGTGCATATACAGATGAGATGGAAGCAGATCAGAATCTGTATCAGTCTGCATTTCAGGTGGACAGAGAATATACAAAAGGCAATACGATCGCAGGAAGCATCGATGTGCAGAATACGGGATATTTTATCACATCGATTCCGTATGATAAGAACTTTACGATCTATGTGGACGGTAAGCAGGCTGTGCCGGAGAAGGTGAATACAGCATTTCTTGGATTCCCGATTGAAGCCGGGAAACATGAGGTCGTGATTATATATCATGCGTCCGGTGTGGCAGCAGGTAAATTCTTAAGTCTTGTGGGACTTGTGATGATGGCGGTGATATTGGGCTTGGAGAAAAGAAGAAGGTACAGGGTAGGATAGTCCGTACCTTCTTATTGCGTTAAACTTGTAATTGAAATAGAATGCCGGTATTGAAATGTCTCTCTGGATTTGGCATAATGAATAGATAGAATAATCTCTGATGGGGAGGATAACATGAAGAAACACGTGAGTTTTATTGCAATATTAATGCTGCTCTGCCTGGCACTGACCGGCTGCGGCTCTAAGGCAATCGAAGAGGGAACAACTTACCTTGAGGATGGCAATTATAAAAAGGCAGTCACGAAGTTCAAAGAGGCTGTGGACAAGGGACAGGACACCGGAGAGGCATACCGTGGCATCGGCATGGCGAAATGGGAACTGGGCGAATATGAAGCAGCGCTCAGCGCATTTCAGTCAGCGTTAGAGAAAGGTGCGGAGAAGACGGCTGCGCTTTATAATTTCCTTGGAAGCTGCGAACTGAAGCTGGACAATCCAAAGGAAGCCCTGAATTACTACAATCTGGGACAGGAATGCGATGATGCCGGCAAGGAACTGATGCAGGAGATGAAGTATAACGAGATCGTAGCATATGAGAAGCTTGGCAAATGGGAGAACGCGCGGACGAAGCTTAAGGAGTATGTGAAGGATTATCCGGATGATGAACGCGGAACGAAGGAAGCGGAATTTCTGGAGACGCAATAACCGGATGTGATAATCAGAAGGTTATAGACGGGACGTTGCCCTGGCATCATTGTATAGAGAAGGAACAGACCATAGATGTATGAGACAGAACAGAAAAAAGAACGGGTAATTCTGGTGGGAATCAGTTTATCCGATGCGGAGGATGTAGATCAGTCGCTGGATGAGCTGGAGGAACTTGCTCGCACTGCCGGAGCGGAGTGTGTCGGCAGAGTGATCCAGAAGAGAGAACTGATCCATCCGGGAACCTATGTAGGAAAAGGCAAGCTTGACGAGATCAGAGATTTGTTGTGGGAGACAGAAGCAGATGGCATTATCTGTGATGATGAGTTGTCTCCGGCTCAGATCGGTAATCTGAAGGATGAACTGCATACGAAGATCATGGACAGGACGTTACTGATCCTGGATATCTTTGCGGCGAGAGCATCTACCAATGAAGGAAAGATCCAGGTAGAACTTGCGCAGTTAAAGTACCGCCAGTCGAGACTTACCGGGTACGGAACATCCCTTTCAAGACTCGGAGGCGGTATCGGTACCAGAGGTCCCGGTGAGAAGAAGCTGGAGATGGACAGACGACTGATCAAAGGTCGCATTGCCAGACTGAACCGGGAACTTACGGAAGTGAAGAATCACAGACAGGTGGCAAGAGAACAGCGCAAGAAAGAGATGCTTCCGGTTATTGCCATTGTAGGATATACCAATGCAGGTAAATCAACACTGCTGAATTATCTGACAGGAGCAGAAGTGCTCGCAGAGAATAAGTTGTTTGCCACACTGGATCCAACGACCAGAGGTTATCAGCTTGGCAGCGGACAGAAGGTGCTTTTTACGGATACGGTTGGATTTATCCGGAAGCTGCCGCATCACCTGATCGATGCGTTCCGCAGTACGCTGGAGGAAGCAAAGTATGCGGATCTGATCCTGCATGTGGTGGATGCATCGAATCCACAGATGGATGAGCAGATGCACATTGTATATGAGACACTGCGGGGACTGGGCGTACAGGATAAGCCTGTGATCACTGTATTTAATAAACAGGATCTGCTGACAGAGCCTGTGATCCTGCGGGATTTTCAGGCAGATGCGACAGTGCCGATCTCAGCGGCGACAGGAGCAGGCATTGATGCGCTGGAGAGTCAGTTAGAAGAAGTGCTCAGAGGTCAGAAAGCACTGATCGAGTATACATTTCCATATAAGGATGCGGCGAAGATCCAGCTGATCCGCAAATACGGCGAGCTTCTCAGGGAAGAATACCAGGAAGACGGTATTGCAGTGGAAGCTTATGTGCCGGTTCCGATATACGGAAAAATATTCGCTGAATCATAGCGTGGCAGTATTAACTGACGGATGGAATTATCAGACAGATGCCGGGAGGAGCGTATGGCATTACAATTTGTATTTGGGGGTTCCGGTTCCGGAAAGTCCCACTATTTATATCAGAGAATTATACGGGAGGCAGGGGAACACCCTGCCCTTAATTACATGGTCCTGGTGCCGGAGCAGTTTACGATGCAGACACAGAAGGACCTTGTTTTGATGAATGAGAAAAAAGGCATTATGAATATCGATGTGCTGAGTTTCGGACGACTGGCATATCGCATTTTTGAAGAGACGGGAAAAGGCAATACACCGGTGCTGGATGATGAGGGCAAGAACCTGATCCTGCGCAAGATCGCAGGAGATGTGGAACCACAGCTTCGTGTGCTGAAGGGCAACATGAAGCGTCTCGGCTATATCAGTGAGGTGAAGTCGGTTCTGTCGGAGTTCGACCAGTATGATATCGGTGAAGAAGAACTGGATCGTGTGATGGAACGGGCTGGCGAGGAATCTTATCTGTATTATAAATTGCAGGATATGAGCCTTATATATAAGAAGTTTCGCGAATATCTCCAGGACAGATATATCACCAAAGAGGAAATTCTGGATGTGCTGTGCAGAACAGTGCCGGAATCGGAACTGTTGAAACGGAGCGTGGTGGTGCTTGATGGATTTACCGGATTTACTCCGGTGCAGAACCGGTTGCTTGCAGAGCTTATGAAGCTTACCAGAGACGTGATCGTGACGGTGACGATCGATGACAGAGAAGATCCTTACCGTTATACGGATGCCTGCCAGATGTTCGGTATGAGTAAGCATACCGTGACAACACTGACGAGGATTGCCAGAGCGTGTGGTGTGGAACAAAAAGATCCTGTATGGTTAAAAAAGAGACCGTTTTACCGTTTCCGGAAAAGTGAAGCGCTTGGATTCCTGGAGGAGCATCTGTTCCGTTATTCGGGCAGATATTATGTCGGTAAGCCGGAGACGATCGCAATCCATGAGACCAGAACGCCGAAAGAAGAGGCCTATGCAGTGGCAGCACAGATCCGGAGGCTTGTACGGGAAGAGGGCATGCGTTATCGGGAGATTGGCGTGGTGGCAACGGATCTCAATGGCTATGGCGATTATCTGGAAGAGGCATTTGCCAAATACGAGATTCCGGTATTCATGGATTATAAGCGGAGTATTCTGCTGAATTCTTTTGTGGAGTATGTGCGAAGCATTTTGAATATGGCAGAGCAGAGCTTTACCTATGAAAGTGTGTTCCGATTCTTAAGAGCAGGGTATGGACCGTTTACCGATGATGAGGTGGACGAGTTGGAGAATTATTGTCTGGCACTCGGAATCCGCGGGTATAAAAACTGGCAGCAGCGCTGGGTGAGAAAGAGTGCGGATGTAGATGAGGATGAACTGGAACATCTGAACCATCTCCGGGTGACACTGGTAGAGCTGGTGGATGAACTGCTGTTTGTATTGCGGCAGCGGAAGAAAACGGTGCGTGATATTACGGAAGCACTTTACCGTTTTCTGGAAGAGCAGGGACTGCAGCAGGAATTAAAACGGCAGGAGGATGCATTTACAGAAGCGGGTGAGCTTGCACTTGCCAGAGAGTACGCGCAGGTATACGGTGCGTTGATCGGACTGTTTGACAAATTCGTAGAGCTGCTGGGTGATGAGCCTGTGACATTAAAGGAATACGTGGAACTGCTGGATGCGGGACTGAATGAGATCAAGATCGGTGTGATTCCGCCGGGGTTGGATCAGGTGATTGCAGGAGATGTGCAGCGGACCAGATTGAAGGATATCCGGGTGCTGTTGATGCTTGGTGTCAATGATTCGCTGCTTCCGGGTAACCTGATGCGGACAGGACTCCTGAGTGAACGGGACAGAGAGCAGTTTGAACAGGAGAAGCTCTCGCTCACGCCGGGTGGAAGAGAACAGGCATATATTCAGAAATTCTACCTGTATCTGAATCTGACGAAGCCGGAAGAGGAACTGCATCTGTTTTACAGCAGAGCAGGTTCGGATGGCAAGGCAAGGCGGCCGGCGTATCTGATCGGCGAGATACGGAGACTGTTTCCGGATGTGCCTGTGATCGATGAAGCAGCAAGATTGCTAACCGAACGGGAACTGACACCGGAGCTTGGATTGCAGACGTTAATTCAGGGACTTCGCATGCAGAGCGATGCAGGTGGCAGCGGTTGGATGGAACTGTATAACTGGTATAAGAAACATCCCGAATGGGCAGAGAAGATTGCAGAACTTTTGGACGCGTCCTTCTATTCCTATCATCCGAAGAGGATCAGCGAAGAGGCGGCGAAGCTTCTTTACGGTACGCATTTCCAGAACAGTATTTCCCGAATGGAGAAGTTCTCGGCCTGTGCATTTGCACATTTTCTGATGTATGGACTGCGCCTGAAGGAACGGAAAGAATATGAGTTCCAGCCGCTGGATCTGGGCAATGTCTTTCACGGAGCGATGGAGCGTTACTCCGGCAAGGCGGAAAAAGAAGGCGGATGGACAAAGATTGAAGATGAGAAACGGAAGCAGCTGGTGCGGGAGAGTCTGGTGGAATCCATTGCGGATTACGGTAATTCGGTACTGTACAGTTCTGCCAGAAATGAATACATGATCAACAGACTTGACCGTCTGCTGAACCGGACGGTCTGGGCACTGACGGAACAGCTGGCAAGGGGCGATTTTGAACCATCGGCATATGAGTTGTCTTTTGGCAGTGGTAAGATTGACCGAATCGATGTATGTGAGACGAAGGACGAAGTGTATGTGAAGGTCATTGATTATAAGACAGGACAGATGGGATTTGATGTGTCGGCATTGTATTATGGATTACAGCTGCAGTTAATGGTATATATGAATGCGGCAACTGATCGCATGAAGAAACGCTATCCGGGTAAAACGGTGATCCCGGCGGGGGTATTTTATTACCGGATGAAGGATCCGTTGTTAGAGAAAAATGGGAAAGCGGATCTTAGGGTTCGTATGCTGAAGGAGCTGCGTCCGGACGGCGTGGTGAATCTGGAGCAGGACAGCCTGGAACATCTGGACAGAGAACGCACCGGAGATTCATTGGCTGTGCCTGTGAAGTTTAATAACAATGGCAGTCTGGCAAAAGTATCCAGAGCAGTCAGCCGGGAAGATTTTCATGCTATGATGGATTACGCAGATCAGAAGGCAGCAGAGATCAGACAGCAGATCATTCGGGGTGAAGTGGCAGTACAGCCTTATCGTCAGGGTAAAAATTATGGGTGCGAGCGTTGCAGTTATCAGCAGATCTGTGGCTTTGATCCGCAGCTTGACGGGTATGAATATCTTGAAAGAAAAAAACTGTCCCGTGAGGAAGCGATTGCGAAAATGCAGAGCGCGGTGTCAGCAGAAACAGAGAACAGAACGGATGATGTTAATAGAAAGGAGGATACGCCATGGGAGTCCAGTGGACCAAAGAACAGCGACAGGTCATAGAGCTTGGCGGACGCAATATTCTGGTGTCGGCAGCGGCAGGTTCCGGCAAGACGGCGGTGCTGGTGGAGCGAATCATTACCATGCTCACCAGAACAGAGAATCCTGTGGATGTAGACCGACTGCTGATCGTGACATTTACCGAGGCTGCAGCGGCAGAGATGAAAGAGCGTATCCGACAGGCGATTGAGGATCAGGCAGAGAAGCGGCCGGAGGATGCGAATCTGAACCGGCAGGCAACATTGATCCACAGTGCACAGATTACAACAATTCACAGCTTCTGTCTGTCTGTGATCCGGGAGCATTTTCATACGATCGATCTGGACCCGGCATTCCGCATTGGGGAAGAGGGAGAGCTAAAGCTTCTGCGCGGCGATGTGATGCAGGAAATGCTGGAGCAGTATTATGAGGAAGCAGATCCGGATTTTCTGAATTTGGTAGAAAGCTATGGCGGAAGCCGTGATGATAAGAAGATCGAGGGAATCATCGAGCGTCTGTATGAGTTTTCAAGAAGTTATCCTGAACCGGACAAATGGCTTGCGGATTGCGTACATGCGTATGAAGTGACTGATATGGAAGCATTGCAGCAGACGGTGTATTATCGGGCAATGCAGAAAAATATGGCGGGCTATCTGGCGGGAGCAAAGGAACTCTTACAGCAGGGGCTTGCAGTGTGTGTAGCACCGGACGGTCCGCAGATGTATGCGGACGCGCTGGAGGATGATCTGCGTCAGATAGAACGGCTGGAACAGGCAGACGGTTACGAAGAGGCGTATGATGCAATTCATCGTATCGACTGGGCACGTCTGGCTCCGAACCGCAAGAAGCTGGGTTCGGAAGAGGCTGTGAATTTCGTGAAACGAGTGCGGGAAGAGGTCAAGGACATGATAAAAGACCTGAAAGCGCTCTATTATGAATTACCGGCAGAGGAAGTATTGGAAGAGATAGACAGATGCCGACCTAACATGCAGATGCTTGCGCGACTGACCGGAGATTTTTCACTGCGTTTTGAAGAAATGAAACGTTTCCGCAATATGATTGACTTTGACGATATGGAGCAGTATGCCATGCGGATCCTTACTCATGAAGAAGATGGCAGGCTTGTGCCGTCCAAAGTGGCGGAGGAATATCAGAAGCAGTTCTATGAGATCATGATCGATGAATATCAGGACAGTAACCTGATCCAGGAGACGATCCTGACCAGTGTATCCGGTAAATGGTCGGGCAGGAATAACATATTTATGGTAGGAGATGTGAAGCAGAGCATTTACCGTTTCCGTCTGTCCAGACCGGAACTTTTTATGGAGAAATACGATTCGTATACATTGGAAGATGGACCGGAGCAGCGTATCGATCTGCATAAGAACTTCCGAAGCAGAGAGGAAGTGCTGGCGGGAGCCAATGACATTTTCAGACAGATCATGATTCGGGATCTGGGCGGCGTGGAATATGATGACCGGGCTGCGCTGTATCCCGGGGCGAGTTATCCGGAATCAGGCGATTCCGACAATACGCCGGAGCTGATTCTTGTGGATACCGAGGATGATGCGGAATCTGGCACGGATACAGAGAAACTGTCGAATCGGGAAAAGGAAGCGTCTGTGATCGCAGGGCGGATTCATGAACTGATCCGCCATCAGATGGTGAAGGATAAGAAGACGGAGCAGATGCGCCCGGCAGAGTTCCGGGACATCGTAATCCTGACCCGAAGCATGAAAGGCTATGCAGATGTCTATATGGACATCCTGAAAAAAGAAGGAATCCCGGTGTATGCCGGTTCAAGTGAAGGCTACTTTGAGACAAAAGAGATTGGTGTATTATTAGATTATCTGAAAATATTAAATAATAAACGGCAGGATATACCGTTAGCATCCGTGTTGCGTTCGCCGTTTGGTCATATGACGGACGAGGAACTTGCCAGGATCAAGGGCAGTTACAGAGATGAACCTTTCCACAAAGCGGTAAGCAGTTATGCAAAAGAAGGAACAGATGAAGCTATAAGAAGTAAATTATCGGTATGTCTGGATCAGATGGAACATTTCCGCAGAATGATTCCGTACACGGCACTTCACAGACTGCTGGATAAGATCATGCAGGAGACGGGCTATCGAGATTATATCTCTGCGCTTCCGGCAGGGGAGCAGAGAGCAGCCAATCTGGATATGCTGTTGGAGAAAGCGAGAAGTTTTGAGAGTAGCAGCTACAAGGGCGTGTTTCATTTTATACGGTATGTGGAGCAGCTTCAGAAATACGAGATCGATTACGGGGAGGCCAATACGGCAGATGAGCAGTCCGATACCGTACGGCTCATGAGCATTCACAAAAGTAAGGGACTGGAATTTCCGATTGTCATTGTGGCAGGCATGGGTAAGCAATTCAACCGACAGGACAGCCAGGGCGATGTGCTGATGCATGCGTCACTTGGAATCGGCTTGGAAAGCGTAGATCTTGAAACGAGAACCAAATGTCGGGCGCTGATCAAGAACGTGATCGCGAGAGAAGAAGTGTTGGAGAGCATGGGAGAAGAACTCCGTGTGCTCTATGTGGCATTGACCCGGGCAAAAGAGAAGCTGATCGTGACCGGTACACTGAAAGATCCTGAGACAAAAGTGCGTGAAGCAATGAATCAGGCAGCGTATCATAAGGAAAATGTGGCAGATCAACCTACTCCAATGAGCTTTGGACGGCTTGCGGGAGCGAAACGTTATCTGGACTGGATACTTCCAGCGGTGGCAGGAAGAGGAGAGAAAAGTCCGTTCCGCATCCGGATCGTGGATATGTCGCAGGTACGTGGAATGCAGGTGGAAGAGACTGCGGAACAGATGATGACGCGACAGGCACTGGAAGACTGGAATATAGAAGAAGTCTATGATGAGCAGATGCAGGAACGTCTGGAACAGCAGTTTTATTACCAGTATCCTTACCGTGATCTGGAAGGAAAGAAGCTGAAATATACCGTATCGGAGTTAAAGAAGCGGGCATATCTTGCGGAGGAAGCAGGAGAACTGCCTTATGAAGATGAACCGGTAGTGCCATTGATCCCGAGATTTCTACAGGCTGAGGAAGAGATTACCGGAGCATCGCGAGGTACCGCATATCACCGTGTGATGGAGCTTCTGGACTTTACAAAGGAATATGATCTTGAAGCTACAGAGGCAGCGATTGAGAAGATGTGTGAATCCGGACGGATCGCAGGAGAGATGGCAGAGAGTGTGAAGCCGCAGGATATACTTACCTTTATTCATACAACATCCGGGCAGCGTATGAAGCGGGCGGCGGAAGAGAATAAGCTGTGGAAAGAGCAGCCGTTTGTGCTAGGGATTCCGGCAAGGGACATTTACCCGGAGATGGCAGAAGAGGATGAGACTATGCTGGTGCAGGGAATCATTGATGTGTGCTTTGAGGAAGACGGAGAACTTGTGGTACTCGACTATAAGACGGATAAGATCTGGTTAGAACAGAAACTTCTGGAAAAATATCAGTCCCAGCTTGAGTATTATGCAAGGGCACTGGAGCAGATTACCGGCAGAAAAGTCCGGGAGAAAATTATATATTCATTTACCATGCAGAAAGAGATTGCGTGGAAATAATGTGTGGGCAGTTCGGTGAAAACCGGGCTGCCTTTTCATTTGTGAATAAATTCCCGTGGATAAGAGATTTTTTACCTCTTGCATTATAATATTATATATCGTATAGTATTATAAACAACATAAATAAACGGGATGAGGAGAATGAATCTGACGGATGAAATAATAAAATGAAGTAAGGAAGTGACGGTATGGTATTTAACACAGGTGCAGCTCTGCTGGATGCGATTGTACTTGCGGTCGTATCAAGAGAGAGCGAAGGGACATATGGCTACAAGATCACGCAGGATGTTCGCAAAGTACTGGATGTGTCAGAGTCAACACTGTATCCGGTGCTGAGAAGGCTGCAGAAGAATGCATATCTGGAAGTATATGATAAGCAGTTCGATGGCAGGAACCGACGGTATTATAAGGTGACGGATCAGGGACTGGTCCAACTGGAAAAATACCGGGTGGAATGGAAGGAATATGCGAAGAAAATCAGTGATATATTTGAGGGAGGTGTAAAGATATGACAAGGAATGAGTATCTGCCAGGCTGGCAGAGCTTTTGCAGGATATTCCGGCAGAAGAACGAGTGTCGGCTATGGAGTATTATAATGATTATTTTGATGATGCCGGTGAAGAGAATGAGCAGCAGGTGATCAGGGAACTTGGAAGTCCGGAGCAGGTGGCGGCAGAGGTCAAGGCAGGACTTGGTAAGACAGAAAGTAAAAATGAGGAAGCGTCACACACAGAGACATATCGTGAACCGGTGGATGATGACGGGCAGACTTCCTATAACTATGGTAATAATTCACAGTATCAGAACGGTAATCCGATTCCGGAGAAAAAAGAATCATGAACCAGCAGTGGATGGAAGATAGTTCTGGTGGTATTGCTGGCGCTTATTCTGATATCAATTGGCGGACCAGTGATCGTGTCTATAATAGGAACACTTTTTGGCCTGATCGTAGCAGCGTTTTTTATCTTTATTGCATTAGTGATCGTGGCACTTTGCCTTGTAATCGCAGGAGTGATCCTTGCAGGAAAGGGAATTCTGACAATTGGGAGTGGCTTGGCAGCGGCGTGTGTGATCATCGGTATCGGATTGATACTGGCAGCAATCGGATGCGCAGCTACTGTGGGGGCAATCTGGCTGTGTACGATCGTGCTTCCGGGGATGTGCCGCTTTATTGTTAATCTTTGTAGAAAACCATTTCAGAAAAAGGGGGGAGCAGCATAATGAAAAGAGGATGGAAGATATTTTGAATCAGTTGTATTGTAATCTTTTGCCTGGGTTGCGGACTCTGCCTTGTGGGGACGGCGCTTGGAGCTACTGCTTCCGGAGTTCTGGGGAAGTTTGATGTGGTTGACAGTGTAAAATTACTAAACAAACGGATTACATGGAGTCATAACAGGCATAAGGATACACAGACATCCGAACCGGAAGAGTACAGTAACAGCTACACAAATGTCCGCAGGCTGGATGTTGATATAACCGGAGTAGAATTACAGATTTTACCGTCTTCCGATGAGCAGGTGCATGTAGAATGCAGCAATACACAGCCCCAGATAGAATTTGAATGTGAGCAGCAGGGAGATACGCTGGAGATATCAACTACGGATGATATTAAGGTGTTCAATCGTATGAAAGATACTGTTTCGATATGGATCCAGATACCGGAGAAAATGCTGGAAGAGGCAGATATTACCAATGACGCGGGAGTAATCTATATCAAGAAGATCTCAGCAAAGGATCTGGCAATCGATGTGGGAGCAGGAGAAGCAGAAATTGAAGAATTTCAGGCAAATACGCTGGAACTTGACTGTGGAGCTGGCAGTATCACAGCTTCCGGAATTATCCTTACAGAAGCGGATGTAGACTGCGGTGTGGGAGAAGTGGATCTGACATTGCAGGGTAAGGTGGAAGAGTACAGCTACGATCTGGACTGCTCAGTCGGAAGTGTCATTCTGGACGGTGATGAGATTGACGGCATAGGAACCAGAAAGTCACATCGGGCAGATGGCGGCAAATATCTGAGTGTAGATTGCGGTGTGGGTCAGGTTGATGTAAGCTTTACCGAGTAACCCGGCGGCGATCATCATTCCGGAAGAACCGGATGAGTGTGAATAGACGCTAATGAATCTGTCAATACTTCCTGTAGAATCAGGAAAGGGGCAGAGAGTATGTCTGGAAAAAAAGATAAGCCGATTGATCTTAGCAAAGTGACACCGGATGAAAAAATGAAATATGAGATTGCAGAAGAATTAGGACTTCTGGATCAGGTGCTTCAAAATGGATGGAAGTCGCTTTCATCAAAGGAAACCGGACGGATCGGCGGATTGATCACAAAAAAACGCAGGGAAGCATCAAATAATCACAGAAATGTTAATTAGTATGAACTTTTCATGTCATTGCTTGCAAAGGAAAAATTCTTTTGATACAATTTTTTCACAGGTGATGCTATGAGAGAGACGATTAATGTATTAGATGTGAATATAGAGCACTGTTCGGCAAAGCAGGCACTGAAAGCGGCTGTAGGGGATATGGATACGCCGGCCACCAGTGTGATCGATCTGGTTACGATTGAAGCGCTCATGTATGCCAGAGATGATCAGAGTTATCGTGATGCGATCGAGCAGAGTGATCTGGTGCTCCCGGGGCAGAAGGATATTCTGGAAGCGGCAGGGATCACAGACTCCAGAAGTATGCGTGAGATCGAGTCACAGACGTTCTTAAGACTCTGGCTTAAGTATCTGCATCGGAATCACTGCAGAGTCTATTTATTAGTAGAGACGGACGAAGAGGTGGATGCACTGACCGGATGCCTTACAGAGGAATATCGTGGCATTGCAATTGTCGGCGTGGCTAAGGTGGCACCGGGCACAGAGGCAGACGATATGTTGGTGAATGCGATCAATGGTGGCGAAGCAGACTGTGTGATCGCGATACTCACACCGCCGGTGCAAGAAGAATTTGTTGCCAGGAACAGGAGCCTGATCAATACGAGAGTATGGTTGGGAGCCGGTAAGCTGATGGAATTTGCATACCGGAAGAAGAGCGGCAGGGGAAGAATGATGACATTGCTGGACCGCATGCTTTTCAGACGTGAGATAGAAAAGAACAAAAAAGAATCTTAAGATGTAAGATATGTGGACTTGGGCTCATAATTGATTTGTACACAATGCATAGAAGATAAAAGTCTAAAGAATATCTTAAAAACCGAGGAAATCAACAAAAACGATTGATTTCCTCTTTCTTTTTTTGTGGATTTGTATTAAGATAAAAAATAGTAATATGCAGAACCAGGCAAATGTATACGTCAGATATTGTGTAAAATGCATATTGAAATCAATGGAGGAGATGGAATATGATATCTAATCAGATACTTCAAAACACAATCGATGGTTTGAAGGAGATCACCAGAATCGACCTGTGCGTCATGGATACCGATGGCAAAACCCTTGCTACAACATTTGCCGAGCAGGTAAGCTATGAAGACGCGGTAATGTCATTTGCAGCATCACCGGCAGACAGTCAGGTGATTCAGGGGTGTCAGTTTTTTAAGATTTTTGATGAACATCAACTGGAGTATATATTATTGGCAAATGGTGGAAGCGATGATGTGTATATGGTAGGCAAGCTTGCTGCATTCCAGATACAGAGTCTGCTGATCGCATACAAGGAGCGTTTTGACAAGGACAATTTCGTTAAGAACCTGTTGCTTGACAATCTGCTTCTGGTAGATATTTATAACAGAGCCAAAAAATTACATATTGACACAGAGGCAAGGCGTGTTATCTTTATTGTGGAGACGAACCACGAGAAAGACAACGGTCGTCTGGACAGCATCCGGGGTATCTTAAGTACACGTACTAAGGATTTCATCACAGCGGTCGATGAGAAAGACATTATCATTGTGAAGCAGCTTGGTATGACAGAAGGATATCCGGAGCTTGAAAAAGCAGCCACAGAATTCTACGATGCGCTGAAGAGCGAGGGTGAGGAGAATGTAAGGATTGCTTACGGTACGATCGTCAATGACATCCGGGAGGTGTCCAAGTCTTATAAAGAAGCCAAGCTTGCACTGGATGTCGGCAAAATATTCTTTGACGAGAAGAAGATTATCGCGTATAGTACATTAGGTATCGGGCGATTGATCTATCAGCTGCCGATTCCACTTTGTAAAATGTTTATCCGTGAAATTTTTGAGGGGAAATCTCCTGATGAATTCGACGAAGAGACACTGGCTACGATCAATAAGTTCTTTGAGAACAGCCTGAATGTGTCTGAGACTTCAAGACAGCTTTATATCCACCGTAATACACTGGTATATCGTCTGGACAAGCTGCAGAAGAGTACAGGACTTGATCTCAGGGTATTTGAAGATGCGATCACATTCAAGATTGCATTAATGGTAGTCAAGTACATGAAATATATGGAGTCGATGGAGTATTAAATAATTTAGGAGGAAAGTATGATTGAATTAAATGAGGTAACGAAAGAGTACTCAAAAGGGGTTGCTGCTCTGAACAGTATCAATCTGAAGATCGAACAGGGCGAATTCGTATTTATCGTAGGTGACAGCGGTTCCGGCAAGTCTACACTGATCAAGCTGATCATGAAGGAACTGGAGCCTACATCCGGCACGATCATGGTGAACGGACAGAACCTTGAAAGATTAAAGCACAGAAAGATTCCGATGTACCGCAGAGGACTTGGTGTTGTATACCAGGATTTCCGTCTGCTGAAGGATCGTAATATTTATGAAAATATCGCATTTGCGCAGCGTGTCGTAGAGACACCAACACGTATTATCAAGAAGAAAGTTCCGGCGGCGCTGTCTCTGGTAGGACTGGCACAGAAGTATAAGTCATATCCGAAGGAGTTGTCCGGTGGAGAGCAGCAGCGAGTTGCCATTGCAAGAGCCATTGTAAATGAGCCTGCAATTCTTCTGGCAGATGAGCCGACAGGTAACCTTGACCCGACCAACTCATGGGAGATCATGAAGCTCCTTGAGGAGGCCAATGAGCGAGGAACAACAGTGCTTGTTGTTACGCATAACCAGGAGATTGTCAACGAGATGAAAAAGCGTGTTATTACAATGAAAAAAGGGGTCATTGTAAGCGACGAGCAAAGAGGTGGGTATAATAATGAGAATTAGTACGATCGGATATCAGACAAAACAGGGATTTAAGAACATCGGAAGAAATAAAATGTTCTCCATTGCGTCCATTGCGACCATGGCGGCATGTATCTTTCTGTTCGGTATCTTCTTTTCAATTGTAACCAATTTCAGATACATGGTTCAGAAAGCCGAAGAGGGTGTGGCTATCACGGTATTCTTTGACGAAGAGGCAACCGATGCACAGATTAAGAAGATCGGTGATGAGCTGAAGAGCCAGGACGGCGTGTTGAAAGTGAACTTTGTATCAGCAGATGAGGCATGGGATTCCTTTAAGGATGAGTATTTTGGAGATGCCAAGGAACTGGCAGATGGATTTAAGGATGATAACCCGCTGAGCGGTTCTGATAACTATGAAGTATATATGAGTGATGTATCCAAGCAGAAAGATGTTGTAGCTTATGCGGAGAAGCTGGACGGAGTCAGCAAGGTTAATAAGTCTGACGTGGTAGCGAAGACGCTGACCAGTGTGAACCGTTTGATCTATTACGTATCTATCGTATTGATCGGTATTCTGCTTGCGGTATCGATCTTCCTGATCAGTAATACCGTTACGATGGGTATTACCGTACGTAGAGAAGAGATCGCGATTATGAAATATATCGGAGCGAAGGACGGTTTCGTCAGGGCACCGTTTATCATCGAAGGTCTGGTGATCGGACTGATCGGTGCAGTGATTCCGCTTGTGATCCTGTATTTCGTATATGATAAGGCGGTTGCCTATGTGATGACCAAGTACAGCCTGCTGAACAATATCATTGAGTTCCTTCCGGTAACGACTGTATACCGTACGCTGCTTCCGGTTGGTCTGATTCTCGGTGTAGGTATTGGTTTCATCGGCAGTGCATTTACCATTCGTAAACATTTGAGAGTATAGTTTGAAAAGTTACTATTCTGAACCTATCAGAACAAGAAAAACGAAAATGTGGAGAGGTTCAGAATAGCATGAGGGTATGAGCAACAGGTAATTAGGCAGGGGAAATTTAAGGAGAATTATTATGCAGAAAAAAAGAGTATTAAGTGTAATTTTAGCACTGACACTTTCGATTGGGTGCGCAATTCCTGCACAGGCATCTTCGATTTCAGAGACACAGAAAAAGGGTGAAGAACTCCAGTCTCAGAAAGACTCAGCAGAAGCAGAGAAAGCAGCTCTGACTAAGCAGTTGAATGATCTGATCGATGAGATGGATAAGACGACTGAGGATATCAACACCAAACAGGAAGAGATCGATGCGAAAGAGACCGAACTGATTCAGGCTCAGATTGATGAGAATAATCAGTACGAGAGTATGAAGAAGCGTATCAAGTATATGTATGAGAACGGTAATACACAGTTCATCGAGGTTCTTCTGGAATCTAAGTCAATCGGTGAATTCCTGAATAATGCAGAGTATATCGCACAGATTTCTGATTACGACAGACAGATGCTGAAGACATTCCAGCAGACCGTTCAGGATGTAGATGATCAGAAGACAGCGCTGGAAGGTGAGAAGACAGAACTCGAATCCTTACAGACACAGTTAGAGGCGAAGCAGGATGAAGTGACAACACTGATTTCTGAAAAGTCAGATCTGATCGGTGACCTGGAAACAGCTATCGGCGAGAATGCAGCGAAGTTACAGGCACTGCAGGAAGCGGCAGCGGAACAGGCTCGTATGCAGCAGGAAGCAGCAGCGGCAGCGAATAGAAACAATTCAAATAATACGAATAATAATACAAACAATAATACGAATAATAATACGAATGTAACACCAACACCGTCGCCGTCCATTACACCAAGTGGTAATGGCAAATTGAGCAATCCGTGCCCGTCAGCTTACATCAGTAGTGAGTTCGGTGGACGTACATCACCAGGAGGTATTGGAAGTACAAACCACAAAGGACGTGACTATGCAGCAGCATCAGGAAGTCCAATCTACGCATCAGCCAGTGGTACCGTTACAACGGTAAGCTATAACAGTGCCAGAGGTAACTATGTGGTAATCAATCATGGCAATGGACTTTCTACACTGTATCAGCACTGTAGTGCAATCTATGTAAGCGCAGGACAGTCAGTGAGCGCAGGACAGAATATTGCAGCAGTAGGTACAACAGGAGCATCTACAGGTCCGCATCTTCATTTCGAAGTATGGGTAAACGGTACACCGGTTGACCCAAGACTGTATCTGTAGATTTGATTAAGACAGGGATTAAGGCATGAAAAACAAAAAGAGTTTTATCAAAGGGGCGCTTACCGGCGCCCTTGCTGTATTATTAATTATGAGTATGGTTTCCTGTGGGATTAAGCTGCCGGGAACTTCTAAGAAGACATCAGATAATAGTTCATCCAGCAGTAATGAAGAGCTACTGGATGACAGTACGAAGACAAAGCTGGAATTATTAGAGAAGCTTGTGGATGAGAGTTATTCCGGTGATATCAATATGGACGATCTGCAGGAAGGTCTGTACAGAGGTTATATTGATGGTCTGGGTGATAAGTATTCGGTATATTACAATGAAGAAGAAACCAAGGCATTGATGCAGAGTACTTCCGGAGAGTTTGGAGGTATTGGTGCGCTGTTTTCACAGGACAAAGATACGAAGGTCATCACATTTATGAAAGTATACGAGGGTTCCGGTGCAGAAGAAGCAGGATTCCAGGTAGATGATATCCTGTATAAAGTTGATGGCAAAGATATTTCCGGAGAAGATCTGTCAGAGGTTGTCAGCAAGATCCGTGGTGATGAAGGTACAACGGTGGAGCTCACCGTACTTCGTGGTGACGATGGTGAGGAGTATACAGCCACAGTTACACGTAAGATTGTACAGACAGATACCGTATATCACGAGATGAAGGATGATAAGATCGGTTATATTCAGGTGACGGAGTTTGATGATGTGACGACGGATCAGTACAAAGAAGCTTTGGAAGATCTGGAGAATCAGGGCATGCAGGGACTGGTTGTTGACCTGAGAAATAATCCGGGAGGCAATGTAGATACGGTTACCGATATGCTGGATCTGATGTTGCCGGAAGGTACAACACTTTCAATTAAGGATAAGCAGGGCAAAGAGTCGGTATATAAGTCTGATGATGAGCATCAGTTTACCAAGCCATTGGTGGTGCTTGTCAATGAGAACAGCGCCAGCGCATCCGAGATATTCTCCGGTGCGATCCAGACGTTTGGAACAGGCGAGATCGTGGGTACGACTACTTACGGTAAAGGCGTGGTACAGCAGATCTTTGACCTGAAGGACGGCACCAGCGTGAAGCTGACGATTGCAGAATATCTGATCGCGGGACAGTTTGGCATCAACGGAAAAGGTGTAACTCCGGATGTGGAAGTGCAGTATGAGAAGGATGACCAGAATCCGGATCGTGATAACCAGCTGGAAAAGGCACTGGAAGAAGTTAAGAATAAGTTGTAAGGAAGGGAACGGTTTTCACCGTTCCTTTTTTTGGTGGATTGTGTTAAAGTATAGATAAATGGCATAAAACAGTAGACAGTGAGAAAGGAATACATAGCATGACAGTATTAATACAAAATGGACATGTGCTGGATCCTGTGACAGGCAGGGATGGCGTATACGATGTGCTGGTAGAAGACGATAAGATCGTAAAGGTTGAAGAAGGAATCACAGCAGAGGCAGATAAGGTGATCGATGCAGACGGATGTTACGTGATGCCTGGCTTCATCGATCTGCATGTGCATTTCCGGGACCCGGGACTGGAATACAAGGAGACATTAAAGACTGGCGGACAGGCAGCGGTACACGGTGGCGTTACCACAGTATGCGCGATGCCGAATACGAAGCCTGTGATTGATAACGGTGTGAAGATCTCCGAGGTGCAGAATCGCGCGAAAAAGGAATCTCCGACTAATGTACTGCAGCTTGGCTCTGTAACGATCGGACAGATGGGAGAAGATCTGGCAGATATCAAAGGCATGGCAAGAGAAGGCTGTGTGGGTATCAGCGAGGATGGCAAGTCTGTGATGAATGCGTCCCTGTACCGCAAGGGAATGCGCGTGGCGAAGGAAGCAGGACTGATCGTATTTGCTCACTGTGAAGATATTACAATGGTAGAAGGCGGTGTGATGAATGCCGATGCCAAGGCCGAAGAACTGGGACTCAAAGGCATTACCAATGCAGTTGAGGATGTGATCGTGGCAAGAGATATTCTGCTTGCAAAAGAGACCGGCGTACAGCTTCATCTGTGCCACTGCTCGACAGCAGACAGTGTGAAGATGCTGAGAGAAGCCAAGAAAGATGGTATCCGTGTGACCGGCGAGGTGTGTCCTCATCATTTTATCCTGATATCGGATGACATTACCAGCGATGATGGTAATTTTAAAATGAACCCACCGCTCCGTACACAGGCGGATGTGAATGCGCTGATCGAAGGATTAAAGGATGGCACAATGGATGTGATTGCTACCGATCATGCACCGCATGCAGCTGCGGAGAAGAACCGCAGTATGAAGCTGGCATCTTTCGGTATCGTTGGTCTGGAGACATCAGCGGCACTGACTTATACAGAGCTTGTAGATAAAGGCATTCTGACACCGATGCAGATGGTGGAAAAGATGAGCACCAACCCGGCGAAGATTCTTGGATTTACAGACAAAGGTTCGGTATCCGAGGGCAAGATTGCTGATTTAGTTATTTTCGATCCACGTAAAGAATACGAGATCGATAAGAATACATTTTTCTCAAAAGGGAAGAACACACCGTTCCATGGATGGAAGGTCAAAGGAGAAGTGACCTGCACAATGGTAGGCGGTAAAGTCGTATATGAAGGAGGACAAATCATTGATTAACAAACTGGTTGAAAATATTAAGAAGACAGGAGCACCGATCGTAGTAGGCTTAGATCCGATGCTGAACTATGTGCCGGAGCATGTACAGAAAAAGGCATTTGCAGAATATGGTGAGACACTGGAAGGAGCTGCAGAGGCTATCTGGCAGTTCAATAAGGAAATCGTAGACAAGACTTATGATCTGATCCCGGCAGTGAAGCCGCAGATCGCAATGTACGAGCAGTTTGGTGTACCGGGACTTGTGGCATTCAAGAAGACGGTTGATTACTGTAAGTCAAAAGGACTGGTTGTGATCGGTGATGTAAAGCGTGGTGATATCGGTTCAACATCCGCAGCATACGCAGTGGGACATCTTGGACATGTACAGGTAGGAAAGAACCGCTATGCCGGATTTGATGAAGACTTTGCAACTGTGAACCCATATCTGGGATCTGACGGAATCAATCCGTTCATCGATGTATGTAAAGAAGAGAAGAAAGGATTATTTATCTTAGTTAAGACATCCAATCCATCCAGCGGCGAGTTCCAGGATCAGCTGATTGATGGCAGACCGCTGTACGAGCTGGTAGGCGAGAAGGTTGCTGCCTGGGGCGAAGAGTGCATGGGTGATGAGTACAGCTATATCGGAGCCGTAGTAGGAGCTACTTATCCGGAAATGGGTAAAGTATTGAGAAAGATCATGCCGAAGGCTTACATTCTGGTACCGGGTTACGGTGCACAGGGCGGTAAAGGCAAGGATCTGGTGCACTTCTTCAACGAAGACGGACTGGGCGCAATTGTTAATTCTTCCAGAGGAATCATTGCTGCATACAAGCAGGAGCAGTATGCAAAATTCGGCGCTGAGAATTTTGGTGATGCATCCAGAGCAGCAGTAGAAGCTATGATCGCTGATATCGGTGGCGCACTGAATAACCGCTAAAGCTTATTTGCGTGAAAAGTTGCAGAACAGAACCGAGGAGAATTATAATGAACAGAAAAAAAGAAATGGCGACAGTATTGTCCCAGGAAATGCTGACAGACGGCATTTTCAGCCTGTGGCTGGAGACATCCGCAGCGGCAGAAGCCAAACCTGGACAGTTTCTGTCTATGTATACAAATGATGGTACGAAGCTTCTTCCAAGACCGATCAGTATCTGTGAGATCGACAAGGAAAAGGAAGCGCTTCGCATGGTGTACCGTGTAACCGGCAAGAAGACCGGCACGAAACAATTTTCGGAAATGAAGCCTGGTGACCAGATTCCGGTAATCGGACCGATGGGTAATGGTTTCCCATTAGAAGAGGCAAAAGGCAAAAAGGCATTTCTCATGGGCGGAGGCATTGGTGTGCCTCCGATCCTGGAGCTTGCCAAAGAGATCGACTGCGCTGAGAAGCAGATCGTTGTCGGCTACCGTGATGCACATACCTTCTTAAAAGAAGAATTTGAGCAGAACGGAAAGTTATATATCGCCACAGAAGATGGCAGCGTGGGTACGAAGGGCAATGTCATGGATGCGATCCGCGAACAGGGACTGGATGCGGAAGTGATCTTTGCATGCGGACCGATGCCGATGCTCCGCGCGATCAAAGCATATGCGGAAGAGAATGGCATCCTCTGTTACATTTCCCTGGAAGAGCGTATGGCATGTGGTATCGGAGCCTGTCTTGGCTGTGTATGCAAGACGAAGGACGTAGATGCCCACAGCAATGTGCATAACAAGCGTGTCTGCAAGGACGGACCGGTATTCTTATCTACGGAGGTGGAGATCTGATGAATATGGCAGTGAATATAGCCGGAGTAGAATGGAAGAATCCGGTAACGACCGCATCCGGAACATTTGGCTCCGGAGAAGAATTTTCAGAATTTGTAGATCTGAACCGTCTGGGCGCAGTGACAACCAAGGGCGTAGCCAATGTGCCATGGCCGGGTAATCCGACTCCGCGTGTGGCAGAGGTGTATGGCGGCATGATGAATGCGATCGGTCTGCAGAATCCGGGTATCGACCTGTTCTGTAAGCGTGATATTCCGTTCCTGCGCAAATACGACACGAAGATCATCGTAAATGTATGTGGCAAATCCGAACAGGATTACTGTGAAGTTGTAGAGCGTCTGGGTGACGAAGATGTAGATATGCTGGAAATCAATATCTCCTGTCCGAATGTCAAAGAGGGCGGCATCGCATTTGGTCAGAATCCAAAGGCGGCAGAGAGTATTACCAGAGCAGTGAAAAAATATGCGAAGCAGCCTGTGATCATGAAACTGAGTCCGAATGTGACCGATATTACCGAGATGGCAAGAGCAGTAGAGGCAGGCGGTGCAGATGTGGTATCTCTGATCAATACGCTGACAGGTATGAAGATCGATATTAATCGCAAGACATTTGCGATTGCCAACAAGACCGGCGGTATGTCAGGTCCGGCAGTGCATCCGATCGCAGTGCGCATGGTATATCAGACAGCGCAGGCGGTAAATATTCCGATCATCGGCATGGGTGGTATTGCATCGGCAGAAGATGCAATTGAGATGATCCTTGCGGGAGCCAGTGCGGTATCAGTCGGAACTGCCAATTTCCACAATCCGGCAGTGACGATGGAGATTGTAGAGGGCATTGAGAAATATATGCAGGTACAGGGATTTGATAGTGTGGCGGACATGGTCGGCATTGTGAAATAGTATCGCAGAGATATGATAAAGCAGTAAAAGCTATAGATACACAGAAAAGACTTATCATAGAGACAGGAGGAATAACATGGAAATCAGAGAAGGCTATATGCCATTTTTAGAGTATAAGACATATTATCGTGTAGTCGGTAAGAATACGGGCAATAAGAAGCCGTTGGTACTGCTTCACGGTGGACCGGGATCTACACATAACTATTTCGAAGTACTGGATCGTATTGCAGAAGAGGACGGAAGACAGCTGGTTATGTATGATCAGATCGGCTGTGGTAATTCTTATGTGGAGAACCGTCCGGATCTGTGGAATTCCAAGGTATGGATTGAAGAGCTGATCGAGCTTCGTAAGCATCTTGGTCTGGATGAGATCCATCTGCTCGGACAGTCATGGGGCGGTATGCAGACACTGGAATATGTGTGCAACTACAAACCGGAAGGACTGAAGAGTATCATTCTGTCCAGTACACTGCCGGCATCATGGCTGTGGGCCGAAGAGGCACAGCGCATGATCGCACAGATGCCACAGGATATGCAGGATGCCATTAAGAAAGCAACCGAGTCCGGTGATTACAGCAGTCCGGAATATCAGGCAGCAGAGGCAGAGTATATGCGTCAGCACTGTGCAGGCGAGGTGACAGAGAATGATCCGGAGTGCCTGAGACGCCCGAAGAAAGCAGGAAGAGAATCTTACGTGGTAGGATGGGGACCGAACGAATTTACTCCATTAGGAACATTGAAGGATTACGATGTGATCGATCAGCTTGGCGATATCAAAGAGCCGGCACTGATCATCAATGGAGGAAATGACCTCTGCACGCCATATGTTGCAAAATTCATGTATGACCGTATTCCGAATTCTGAGTGGGAGCTGTTCCGTACATGCAGACATATGTGCTTCGTAGAGGACAATGATCACTATGTAGAAATATTAAAGAAATGGATGAATAAGAACGATTAATCATCCGAAAGATTATAATATAATTATAATTCAGAAAAGAGGCAATTATCATGACGATACCAGAGAAATTACAGGCACTCCGTGCTGTGATGAAAGAAAATGGAATTGATATCTATGTCATTCCGACCGCGGATTTTCATCAGAGTGAATATGTCGGAGAGCATTTCAAAGCGAGAGCTTATATTACAGGCTTTTCAGGATCAGCAGGCACTGCTGTGATCACACTGGACGAAGCAGGGCTGTGGACAGATGGAAGATATTTTCTGCAGGCCGGAGACCAGTTGAAGGATACGACCATTACTCTGCGTAAAATGGGTGAGCCGGGCGTTCCTACGATTTCGGAATATCTTGCAGAAGCACTGCCGGAAGGCGGAACACTTGGCGTAGACGGAAGAGTCGTTTCAGTAAATACAGGAGATGAGTATGAGAAGATTGCTGCAGATAAGGGCGGAAAGATCCAGTATCAGCTAGATCTCATTGAACAGATCTGGACAGACAGACCGGAACTGTCCAAAGAACCTGTATTTGCACTCGGCATCGAGTATACAGGAGAGACGGTAGCCAGCAAGCTTGCAAGAATCCGTGAGGAGATGAAGAAGCATCATGCAGACAAGCATGTGCTCACGACACTGGATGACATCTGCTGGACACTGAATATCCGTGGAAATGACGTAGAATTCTTCCCACTGGTACTGTCTTATGCAGTGATCACCATGGACAGCATGGAACTGTACATCGATGAGAGCAAGCTAGATGATGAACTGAAGGCATCTCTTGAAAAAGACGGAGTACGTTTGCATCCATATAATGACATTTACGAGGATATTAAGACGCTCGATGCAGATACCACATTGCTCCTTGATAAGGTAAGATTGAACTACGCATTGTATAAGAATATCCCGGAACAGGTTACCATCGTAGATGAGCAGAATCCGGAGATCCTGTTCAAGGCGCTGAAGAATGAGACAGAGGTTGCAAATATCCGCAAAGCGCAGATTAAAGACAGTGTTGCTCATGTTCGTTTCATGAAATGGGTAAAAGAGAATGTGAATAAGCAGGAGATCACTGAGATCAGTGCATCTGACAAGCTGGATGAGTTCCGTGCGGAAATGGGTAACTTCCTGCGCCCAAGCTTTGATCCGATCAGTGCGTATGGCGAGCACGGTGCGATCGTGCATTATTCTTCTACACCGGAGACAAACGTTCAGGTGAAAGAAGGAAGTCTGCTGCTTATGGATACAGGAGCTGGATTCTATGAAGGATCAACCGATGTGACCAGAACTTATGCGCTGGGCGAGATTCCACAGTATATGAAAGACGACTTTACACTGGTTGCGATCAGTAACCTGTGCCTGGCTGATGCGAAGTTCAAAGAAGGCATCAGCGGTGCGAACCTGGATTATCTTGCAAGAAGACCGTTCTGGGAGAGAAATATGGACTTCAATCACGGAACAGGACACGGCGTGGGGTATCTGCTGAACATCCACGAAGGACCTGCTGGATTCCACTGGAGAACCCGCGGTAACAGTATCTGCCCATTCCAGAAAGGTATGGTAATCACAGACGAGCCAGGCATCTATATCGAGGGTTCACACGGCATCCGTCTGGAGAACGAAGTGCTGGTATGCGAAGGTGAGAAGAATGAGTATGGTCAGTTCCTGCACTTTGAGATCATCACACTGATTCCGTTCGACCTGGATGCAATCAATCCGGATATCATGACAGAGCCGGAGAAGAAGCTGCTGAATCAGTATCACGCAAAAGTATATGAGACACTTGCACCATATCTTACCGAAGAAGAAGCTGAGTGGCTGAAGAAATACACAAGAGAGATCTGAAACAGATCAGATGTGAATCAAATATTGGTAAAATAAGAACTGCCCGTTATCCGGAAAAGGATAGCGGGCAGTTTGCTTTATTCGCTGAAAGAGAGTTCTTCTTTTAATTGTTCAAAAAATGCATCTGCAACCCTGCTGAATACGGCATGCTTTTTCCACACCAGTGCGTATTTGAGCGGAAGAGGCGGATCAAGCGGTCGGAAGCAGACGTCATCACTGATTGCCGGCGCAATCAGTTCTCTGGTTGTCAGGAAGTATCCCAGACCATGATTGACGAATGGAATCGGACTTCCATGTACGATGTTATAAGTGGCTGCGATATGCAGCTGTTCCAGTTCTTTCAGCTGTTTGGACAGTGATTGGTCCTATGTCAAGATTTAGTACAAGTTAAAATGAGAAATTTATCCCCATTTTA
>CAVAVU010000045.1:0-4002 GCA_963592205.1 bacterium | reverse complement strand
AGGACGATTATATCGTATTAAAGCCTATGAGATTCCGGAAGCATCCAGAACATCCAGAGGAACAGCGATTATCAATTTACTTCAGCTGATGCCGGAAGAGAAGATCAGTGCGGTTATTCCGATTGATGAATACCGTGAAGGCGAATACATTGTCATGGCTACTGCCAAAGGACTGGTGAAGAAGACTCCGGTTACGGATTTCTCTAATATCCGTAAGAATGGTCTTGCTGCTATTACGTTGCGCGAAGAGGATGAATTGATCGAGGTTAAATTTACGGACGGTAATCAGGAAATCATTCTGGCTACCAAATTCGGTCAGTGTATCCGTTTTGCGGAAACCGATGTCAGAACTACAGGAAGAACTTCTATGGGTGTACGTGGTATTAACCTGGATGACACAGATGAAGTTATCGGAATGCAGCTTGCTACACAGGGCAATGAACTGCTGATCGTATCTGAGAAGGGTATGGGTAAACGTACACTGATCAGTGACTTTAGCGCACAGAATCGTGGCGGTAAAGGTGTGAAGTGCTACAAGATTACAGAAAAGACAGGTAATGTTGTAGGTATTAAGGCGGTTAGTGAGGATGAAGAGATCATGATCATCAACACAGAAGGTATTGTAATCCGTATGTTCTGTGAAGGCATTTCTATTCTTGGAAGAATCACATCCGGTGTGAAACTCATCAATCTGAAAGATGGAGTAACGGTTGCAAGCATTGCAAAAGTACGAAAAGAAGAAGAGATTGAAGAATCCGAAGAATCAACAGAAAAGACTGAAGATTCAGAAGAGTAAAAGTTAATAAAATGGCTGTCACGTGAGTGGCAGCCATTTTTTAATCTATATAAGTAATAGAAATTCCGGCAAAATTATAAAGCAGTTTTGTCTTTTTCCAGTTCACGGATAATGATATTAGCCACTTTTTCTACAGTGAAAGATACCATTTCCATACAGTGATTCTTTCTCTCCTGAGACTGTTTTTCCATACCTCTGGTCAGTACGCGGCAGCATGTAGCACCGAATTCATTCTTAAATGCATCGTGGAATTCCGCTGTCAGATCAAAACATCGCTTGACTTTAGGATCTCCCGGAGTCTTACGTCCAAAGAAATATCCGATCATCATAGTCCCGCCGGCAGCAGCGCCGCAGAGACATCCAGGTCCGCCAAGTCCCCATGGAAATCCTGAACTCATAGCAATCGCATCATCTGAGATGTCTACCTGAAAATGCTTGCGCAGTGAAAAAATAACAGATTCTGAACAGGCAAATCCATTGCAGAAGATCTCAAGTGCATCTGCTTTTAATTGCTCCATATTGATATCTGTGGTCATAAAGATACCTCCCTCATGATAAATGTATAACAATAGTATAATCTTTCTCATTAAAAAGTGCAATTAAATGGACATAGATAAGTCGATGCATTAGAATAAGAGGGATGAAATGTATAAAAATGAATTTCGGAATGAATTCAAATGATAAGGAGGAGCATTATGCGCAATGTTCATGTAAGTGAAATTACGAAAAATATAAAAGAAATGTGTATAGAAGCGAATCATTTTCTTTCAGAAGATATGTCGTTAGCAATGAAAAATGCTGTTCAGACCGAAGAATCACCTCTTGGCAAGCAGATTCTGAATCAGCTTCAGGAGAATCTTCAGATTGCAGGAGAAGATATGATCCCGATCTGTCAGGATACAGGTATGGCAGTCGTATTTTTGGAAGTAGGTCAGGATGTACATCTGGAAGGAGGACTTGTAGAAGATGCGGTTAATGAAGGTGTGCGTCAGGGATATGTAGAAGGATATCTCCGTAAATCGGTAGTAAAAGATCCAATTGTGCGTGAAAATACGAAAGATAATACACCGGCGGTTATCCATTATTCTATTGTACCGGGAGAAAAAGTGCGCATTAAAGTAGCACCGAAAGGATTCGGAAGTGAAAATATGAGTCGTGTATTTATGCTGAAGCCGGCAGATGGTATTGAAGGAGTAAAGAATGCAATCCTCACAGCAGTTAAAGATGCGGGACCAAATGCCTGTCCGCCTCTGGTAGTGGGTGTAGGTGTAGGCGGTACATTTGAAAAATGTGCATTGATGGCAAAAGAAGCTCTCACCAGAGAAGCAGGCACACATTCTGAGATTGAATGGGTAAAAGATCTGGAAGAAGAAATGTTTCAGAAGATTAACAATCTTGGGATTGGACCTGGAGGACTTGGCGGTACAACAACGGCTTTGGCAGTCAATGTGAATACGTATCCAACCCATATTGCAGGTCTTCCGGTAGCGATTAATATCTGCTGTCATGTAAACAGACATATCATCAGGGAGGTGTAGTTATGAATAAAGTAATTCAGGCTCCGATCAGCAAAGAAGAAATCAAGAATCTGAAAGCAGGAGATTACGTATATATTAATGGCACAATCTATACAGCACGTGATGCCGCACATAAGAGAATGGACGATACTCTCACAAAAGGAGAAGAACTGCCATTAGATATCAGAAATCAGATGATCTATTATATGGGACCTTCACCTGCAAGAGAAGGAAGAGTTATTGGATCAGCAGGTCCTACTACGGCCAGCCGTATGGATAAATATGCACCCAGATTACTGGATCTCGGACTTGGTGCAATGATTGGCAAGGGAAAAAGAAGTAAAGAAGTACTCGATGCAATTGTGAGAAATGGAAGCGTATATTTTGCAGCAGTAGGCGGAGCAGGAGCACTTCTTTCTAAGTGTATCCAGAAATCAGAAGTGATCGCTTATGATGATCTGGGAACAGAAGCTATCAGAAAGCTGGAAGTAAAAGACTTTCCTGTAATCGTAGTTGTAGATGCAGAAGGTAACAATCTGTATGAGACAGCTATAGAGGAATATAAGAGAGGATAATTAACTGAATATGAAACGAATAATTATGATGGTGTTCAGAAATATTATTCTGGTGCCATATATGTGGATAAGATTATGCTGGCATGCTGCACATGTGGATAATTATACATTAGAAGAGCATTTTAAGATACTCCGGTATATTGTCACTCACGCTAATAAAGGTGGTAATGTTAAGATAGAATCTTATGGTAAAGAGAATATACCAAAAGAAGACGGATATATGTTCTTTCCGAACCATCAGGGTATGTATGATGTGCTGGCAATTATAGATGCCTGCGATAATACATTTGCGGTAGTAGCAAAGAAAGAAGTTGCCAATGTTCCACTGTTAAAGCAGGTATTTGCGTGCACGAAGTCCTACATGATGGACAGAGAAGATATCAGACAGTCCATGCAGGTAATTATGAATGTGGCAAATGATGTAAAGAATGGAAAAAACTTTTTGATATTTCCGGAAGGAACCAGATCGAAAAATGGTAATGTGATCGGTGAGTTTAAAGGCGGAAGCTTTAAAGCTGCAACCAAGGCAAGATGTCCGATTGTGCCGGTAGCACTGATTGATTCATTCAAACCATTCGACACGAATACAATCAGCCAGGTAACGGTACAGGTGCATTTTCTGGAGCCATTATATTATGAAGAATATAAAGATATGAAGACTACAGAAATAGCAGCAATCGTGCAGGAAAGAATACAGAAAAAAATCAACGAAAATATACGTTAAAATATCTTAAAGCAAGGCGAAAAAAATAAGAAAAAATGTATTGACAATGTAATATATGTCAGTTATAATAATTCATGCACTGTGAAAGTTCGCTTTCGTAAAGAATATCATATTGAACGATATTCAGCGCTGGAGAAATACTCAAGAGGCTGAAGAGGCGCCCCTGCTAAGGGTGTAGGTCGGGTGACCGGCGCGAGGGTTCAAATCCCTCTTTCTCCGTTTAACATATATCATGTAAATGACTTGAAAAAAGAAATTAAAAAAACTTTTAAAAAGTTGTTGACAAGCACTGGTAAACATGATATTATGTTTAAGCTGACTCGTTGAGATTGGCAAACACAAAGAACTTTGATAACTGAACAATAGACAACAACCCTGAAGATTCTTTAA
>CAVAVU010000044.1:0-5173 GCA_963592205.1 bacterium | reverse complement strand
GGGTATCGATAAAGAAAAAGTTGGCCAGTATGCGGCTGAGATCAGAGACAAGAGAAGACCGGAGCCATATAAGGGCAAGGGAATCAAGTATGCTGATGAAGTAATCAGACGTAAAGTTGGTAAGACAGGTAAAAAATAATTAAGGAGGGTGAGAGATAATGGTTAGCAAGAAATCAAGAAGCGAAATTCGTGTTAAAAAGCACATGAAAATACGTAACCGTTTCAGCGGTACAGCTGAATGCCCACGTTTGGCAGTATTCAGAAGCAATAATCACATGTATGCTCAGATTATTGATGACACAGTTGGAAAGACTCTGGTATCCGCTTCCACTCTTCAGAAAGATGTGAAAGCAAATCTGGAAAAGACCAACAATGTAGAAGCTGCTGCATACCTTGGAAAAGTGATCGCTGAGAGAGCACTTGAAAAGGGAGTTAAGGACGTAGTCTTTGACAGAGGCGGATTCGTTTATCATGGAAAGATTAAGGCATTAGCAGACGCAGCAAGAGAAGCTGGTTTGAATTTCTAGAAGGAGGAGCACACATGAAACAGGAACGTATTGATGCTAGTTCATTAGAATTAACAGAAAAAGTAGTATCAATTAAGCGTGTTACCAAGGTTGTTAAGGGTGGTCGTAATATGAGATTCACAGCTTTAGTAGTTGTTGGCGATGGTAACGGCCATGTTGGTGCAGGCTTAGGAAAGGCAACCGAAATTCCGGAAGCTATCCGCAAAGGAAAAGAGGATGCAGCTAAGAAGCTTATTTCTGTAGCATTAGATGAAAATGGAAGTATTACACATGATTTGATCGGTAAATTCGGAAGCGCTTCAGTATTACTGAAGAAGGCACCTGAAGGTACTGGAGTTATCGCCGGTGGTCCGGCACGTGCCGTTATCGAGATGGCAGGTATTAAGAACATTCGTACAAAATCTCTCGGATCTAACAATAAGCAGAACGTAGTTCTGGCTACTATTGAAGGTCTGAAAGAGGTTAAGACTCCAGAAGAAGTGGCTAAGCTTCGTGGAAAATCCATCGAAGAGATCTTAGGCTAATAAGGAGGTAGAACCGAAATGGCAAATTTGAAAATCACATTAGTAAAATCTACAATCGGCGCTGTACCGAAGCATAAAAAGACTGTAGAAGCTCTTGGACTGAAGAAGGTTAACAAGACTGTTGAACTTCCAGACAACGCTGCTACAAGAGGAATGATCAAACAGGTACAGCACCTGGTAAAAGTTGAGGAAGCTTAATTAATTTATATTGAGTAAGGAGGTGTCACGATGGACTTATCTAATTTAAGACCAGCTGACGGAGCAAAGCAGAGCGATAACTTCAGAAGAGGACGTGGACATGGTTCTGGAAATGGTAAGACTGCAGGTAAGGGACACAAAGGTCAGAAAGCTCGTTCAGGCGGCACAAGACCTGGTTTCGAAGGCGGACAGATGCCACTGTACAGAAGAATTCCTAAGAGAGGATTCACTAACAGAAATTCTAAGACAATCGTTGGAATTAATGTAAGTGCTCTGGAAGTATTTGATAATGATGCTGTAGTTTCAGTAGAGACATTGATCGAAGCAGGAATCGTTAAGAACCCAAGAGATGGCGTTAAGATTCTTGGTAACGGTGAACTGACAAAGAAACTTACAGTTCAGGCAAATGCATTTAGTGCCGGTGCGGCAGCTAAGATTGAGGCTCTTGGTGGAAAAGCAGAGGTGATCTAATGTTCAAAACAGTTCGGCGGGCATTTCAGATTGAAGATATTCGAAAGAAAATCTTTTACACCTTCATGATGCTGGTTGTGGTTCGTTTAGGATCACAGCTGCCGACTCCAGGTGTAAACCCGGACTATATTAAAAACTTTTTTGCACAGAACACGGGGGATGCGTTTAACTTTTTTAACGCATTCACCGGTGGATCTTTTGAGCAGATGTCAGTATTTGCTCTGAGTATTACACCATACATTACTTCATCTATTATCATTCAGCTTCTCACAATTGCAATTCCGAAATTAGAGGAAATGCAGCGTGAAGGCGAGGATGGTAGAAAGAAGATTGCATCTTTTACAAGATACCTTACCGTAGCTCTGGCATTGATGGAATCAACTGCTATGGCAATTGGTTTCGGCCGTCAGGGATTGCTTCAGGAATACAACTTTGTGAATGCAGCAATTGTTGTATTGACTCTGACAGGCGGATCCGCACTTCTGATGTGGATCGGTGAGCGTATCACAGAAAATGGTGTGGGAAATGGTATTTCAATTGTATTGTTGATCAATATCCTTTCACGAGTTCCTAGCGATCTGAACACACTGTTTGAGCGTTTTGTAAAAGGCAAGACTATTGCAAAAGGCGGACTTGCAGCAATTATTATTGCAGCAATTATCCTGATCCTGGTAGTAATGGTTGTAATTCTTCAGGATGGAGAGCGCAGAATTGCCGTGCAGTATTCACAGAAGATGCAGGGTAGAAGAACTTATGGCGGTCAGTCAACTCATATTCCTATGAAGATTAACACTGCCGGAGTTATTCCTATTATCTTTGCTTCTTCACTGATGCAGTTTCCAATCGTAATCGCATCCTTCCTTGGAAAAGGCAATGGAAGCGGAATTGGAAGCGAGATTCTTCGAGGAATGAATCAGAGCAACTGGTGTAACCCACAGAGTATTAAGTATTCATGGGGACTGGTTGTATACATTATATTAACCGTATTCTTCGCTTATTTTTATACCTCTATCACATTTAACCCGATGGAGATTGCAAATAACATGAAGAAGAGCGGCGGATTTATCCCAGGTATCAGACCGGGACGTCCGACGGTCGAGTATTTGACCAAGATTCTGAACTACGTCATTTTCATGGGCGCAGTTGGACTGGTAGTCATTCAGTTTGTGCCGATCCTGTTTAATGGATGGCTGGGAGCTAAAGTATCATTTGGTGGTACATCCCTTATCATTATCGTCAGTGTTATACTGGAGACATTGAAGCAGATTGAATCACAGATGCTCGTTCGTAACTACAAAGGATTTTTAAATAATTAAGCATTTTGACCTGCGGATTTTTTCGCGGGTTAAAATACTATAAAGGAGGATGTGTATAGTATGAAGATCATTATGCTGGGTGCACCTGGTGCAGGTAAAGGAACACAGGCTAAGAAAATTGCAGCAAAATACGGGATTCCGCATATTTCTACAGGAGATATTTTCCGCGCCAATATTAAAAATGGAACAGAGCTTGGTAAAAAGGCTAAGACATACATGGATCAGGGACTTCTGGTTCCGGATGAACTTGTAGTAGATCTGGTTGTTGACCGTGTAAACCAGGATGATTGTGCCAATGGTTATGTTCTGGATGGCTTCCCGCGCACGATTCCTCAGGCTGAAGCATTGACGGAAGCCCTTGAGAAAATGGGACAGAAGGTAGATTTCGCAATCGATGTGAATGTACCGGATGAGAACATTGTAAGACGTATGGGTGGAAGAAGAGCATGCGTAACATGTGGTGCTACATATCATATGGTATATGCTCCGACAAAAAAGGAAGGTATTTGTGATACCTGTGGCGGAGAGCTGATCCTCAGAGATGATGATAAGCCGGAAACAGTTCAGAAGAGACTGAATGTATACCATGATCAGACACAGCCGTTAATTGATTACTATACCAATCAGGGAATCCTCCGTACAGTGGATGGAACTGTAGACATTGACGATGTATTCCGCGCTATCACGGAATTCCTGGGAGCGTAAATTATGCCTATTACCGTAAAATCACCTAGAGAAATTGAATTGATGACAGAAGCAGGACGTATCCTGAGCGAAGTACATCAGGAACTTGGTAAGGCATTGCACCCTGGAATGAGTACCCTGGATATTGACCGATTGGGTGAGGAGATTATAAGGGGATACGGTTGTATCCCTTCTTTCCTTAATTATAATGGCTATCCGGCATCTATCTGTGTATCAGTGAATGAAGAGATCGTCCACGGAATACCGTCAGCTGACCGTATTATCAAAGAGGGCGATATCGTCAGCCTGGATGCAGGAGTCATTTACAAAGGTTACCATTCTGATGCTGCCAGAACCCATGCGGTGGGGGAGGTCAGTAAAGAAGCCGCAGATCTGATCAAAGTTACCAGAGAATGCTTCTTTGAAGGCATAAAATATGCAAAAGAAGGCAATCATTTATTTGATATCTCCGGAGCTATTGGCAGATACGCCGAAGAGCGTGGCTATGGAGTGGTAAGAGATCTGTGCGGACATGGAATCGGAACAGCACTTCATGAAGCACCTGAGATTCCGAATTACGAGATGAAACGTAAGGGTGTGCTTTTGAAAGCCGGTATGACACTGGCAATTGAACCGATGATCAATGTGGGAAGCTGGGAAGTTGACTGGATGGACGATGACTGGACCGTAGTGACCAGAGACCGCAGTCTGTCAGCACATTATGAAAATACCATATTAATCACAGACGGAGAACCGCGCATTCTGTCCCTGACGGAAGATACACCGTAGTGCGGGAGAAGCGAGGACGATATGGACAGATATAGAAAAGGATTGCTGGTGAGATCCAAAGCCGGACACGATACCGGAAAGGTATATATAATAGTAGAAAGCACTGATACGTATGTGCTTGTCTGTGACGGCAGAATCCGGACACTTGCGAATCCAAAGAAAAAGAAGTTCAAACATTTGCAGATCATTAACCGGGAATATCCGATCGAGACAATGGATGATGTTCAGATCAAACGGATATTGAAAGAATATAACAGGGAAGAGATTTAGGAGGATATAAGATATGTCAAAGGCTGACGTAATTGAAATTGAAGGAACAGTTGTAGAGAAACTTCCAAACGCGATGTTTCAGGTAGAGCTTGAGAATGGACATCAGGTTCTTGCACACATCAGTGGAAAACTGAGAATGAATTTTATCAAGATTCTTCCAGGAGATAAGGTAACACTTGAGCTGTCACCATACGATTTATCTAAGGGAAGAATTATCTGGAGAGATAAATAAAAAAAGTATTGACGTAGTAATATTAGTGATGCTATAATATATAAGCACGTTTTTGGGTGCTTTTATTTCGTTATGCAATTTTAAAGGCACACAAAGCAAAGAAACTAAAGGCAAAGCAATGGATGAAAGGAGGATCCCCGTGAAGGTTAGATCATCAGTAAA
>CAVAVU010000043.1:21291-22109 GCA_963592205.1 bacterium | reverse complement strand
ATTCTACTGTCTGTGCAATATCATAGCTTTCTCTTCTAAAGAGATAATGATATGGTCCGTCGAAATCTCTGGTTTTCCTTTCCAGTGTACAAACTGGCTTTTTCCCGAATCCAAGCAAATCATTATGCTCCGTCAACAAAAAGCCTGATATCTTATAGCATGCTTCAGGAACAGGGTTCAATAACGAATAATAAATTAAGCCTCTATCATAATACAGTTCACCTTCGTTTCCATTTCTGAAAATGTCTTTGAATTCATCATAACTTCCCCATGCTGCGCTCCAGGCGATATCTTTCTTGATAATGTCCTGAAATGCTCCCTGCTTGTACATTACTCCAAAAAGGGTATCCGCGAATTGATCTGTATCAACGACCTGATTCTTTGAGTTAAGCTTAAGTATAATTTCTGGAATATCATTTATTATCTGATTTAAATATCCGTATTCCGGCTGGTAAGTCAGCAAATTTTCACCGGTTTGTATATGTTTCCGGCGATATAATTCATATTCTTTATAAAATGATTTATCATCGGGCATATCCAAACTTTCAAATGTTTCTTTTCCCAGATAATGCTCAGCCAGTGCAAATAATCCATGTACGATAAGATTTATAATCTTATTATACTTTTCCTGACCATAAGCTACATACGAATTGTTCTCGTTCACACGTTGCTCTGCCTTGCAGATCTGCTCCAATAAATCCGTAAGAACATCGGTATCTTTTTCCCATAACGCCTGCAGATATTGAACAATCAGATTATCATAACTTCTCTGTTTGCCGACAAGATATTTTTCTGCTTGCGCAAGCGCTGTATCCATA
>CAVAVU010000043.1:0-21281 GCA_963592205.1 bacterium | reverse complement strand
GTATCCATAATTGCTTTATCCTGATAAAATATTCCCATAAATAAATTGGAAATTGTATTATAAGATACCTTTGTTCCTGTAATTCCTAGATTTAACGGCATCGCTTTTTCTACAAATTCTTTATCATTACATGCCAATGCAATTAACGATGCTCCAAAAAATCGACTGTGTGCACAACCGGCATCGGTACTCGCCTCCCATGCATGCGCTAATCGATTTCCCTGATAAATTCCCTGAAACATTTCTTTCAAATCTCCATCTACGCAGGATACATAGCATCCCAGATATGAAAGATCCGATGCGGCACTTTGACACTGTCTATATAAAGTTCTCTTAAAATCCAACGGATCATCAAATTCCGGAAGATGCTCCAATATCTTTTCATCAAGCGTATGAACTGGCAATATTTTCTGTAACTTTTTCTTTATCTCCTCGCATTGTGTCATATTCAGTTTCCTCGCAATTATTTCTATTTTTAACAACATTTGAATTACTAAAATTATACCCTATCAATATTGTCTTTTCAATTCTATTTATTTAAAGAAAAGCCATAAGATTCTCTATTTTAAAATCTTACAGCTTTTCATTCTAGTCATACTACACGCTTACAGCATCTCCCTCAGATTTCTTAATATCTTCTTCTCCATCCGTGACACCTGCACCTGCGAAATCCCCATGACTTCTCCTATCTCTGCCTGTGTCTTATTGGCGAAATATCTGAGATAGATAAGCTGGCGTTCTTCTCCCGCCAGCCGTTTTAATAATTCACCCAGCACAATATGATTCAGCAGTTCTTCTTCCCTGCACTCTTTCTCTTCCAGCTTGTCCATGAGTTCAATCTCATGTCCGTCTTTCTGGTAAATGGGTTTGTGCAGGGACTCCACATCGGAGCTTGCCTCTAACGCTGCGGTCAGTTCCTCCGGCTCCACCTCCAGCGCTTCCGCTAGCTCCAGAAGTGTCGGATCGCGTCCCCATTTTTTACGCAGCTTATCCTGACAACTATACGCTCTGTACGCCAGTTCTTTCAATGATCTGCTGACCTTGATCATGCCGTCATCCCTGAGGAAACGTTTGATCTCGCCACTGATCAAAGGTACTGCATAGGTATTGAATTTCACATTGTATGTAATATCGAATTTCTCAATCGCCTTTAACAGTCCGATGCTTCCAATCTGAAAGAGATCGTCTGCTTCCGCGCCCCGGTTAAAGAATCTTCTTACCACGCACCACACAAGTCCCACATTTTCCTCTACGAGCTGTGCCTTCGCCTGTTCATCCCCCTGGTGAGTCTTCTGAATCAGAGCGATTGTGTGGTCCATAATTCCCTGCCTCTCCCTATGATCTTCTTCATGCGGACGATAGTGCCTTTGCCGGGTTCCGACTCCACCTGCACCTCATCCATAAAAGCTTCCATAAATGAAAAGCCCATGCCAGATCGTTCTAATTCAGGTCTGGTGGTAAAAAGTGGTTCCATCGCTTTCTTCACATCCGGGATTCCCACGCCGCGGTCAGAGATTTCCAGATGAAGTGTCCGTCCCTCGATTCCCGCATAGATTCGCACCTTATTCACATGATTTTCATATCCATGAATGATCGCATTGGTCACTGCCTCGGACACGGCTGTCTTCACATCGGACACTTCTTCCAGCGTAGGATTTAGCTGCGTCATAAATGACGCCACGGTCACTCTGGCAAATGCCTCATTAGCGGAGCGGCTGTCAAATTCCAGTTTCATCTCATTTGTCATTCCATTTACGATTTCTTTCATCTTAGTTTTCCTCCTCATATATCTGCATAATCTTAGCCGCTCCTGACATTTTCAGTATCTTTTTGATCCGCTCGCTGGTATGCGCTGCCCACACTTCTCCGCCAAACATACACACCTTCTTATACCGCCCCATAATGACTCCGATTCCGGAGCTGTCGCAGAACTCCGTTCCCGCAAAGTCAAATATCACATACCGGATATGCCCCCGTTCAATAAGACGATCCGCTTCTCTTTTGATTTCCTCTGCACTGTGATGATCCAGATCCTTTGGCAGATAGATGGTCAGGTAATTCTCCTGCACTTCAAATTTCATAGTTTCAACCCCTTTACTTAATTCTCCCAAATTGTCCATCCTGCAGAAATTCACGCAAGCACGATTTCTACAAGACGGCTTATCACATAAAAAAAGAAGAACAGGTGCATTACCCATTCTTCTCTTTCGTATTGTTCTTATTCTTTTGTGTTATATTTATTCTTCTGTGTCGTCTGAACTGCTCTTCTTACTGCTTCCCGATGTATCCGATTCAGAATCAGATTCTCCCAGATCTGACGTGTCTACGTTCGGATAATCCTTATCCAGTTTGTCTTTCCAGGTATTGGCATTGTCCGTATCTCCTGTCTTATCGTATGCCTTATAGAGCAGATATACAGCCTTACCATCACTGTATCCTTCGTCAAATCCCACAAGCACTTCGAGATCACTGATCGTAGTGCTGTAGTTAGCCACCACATATGCCTCCAACGCTTCTGTGTACAATGCATCGGCATATCTCGGGTAAATACTGTCCGTCATTTCTTCATAACGGCTCTTGCCCAGTGTTCCGAGTGCGTCCGGATTAACATTCTTCAGAGAATCCACCATGGCAGAATCCTTCAGATCGCTCTGCAGATAATGTGTATACATCTCCATTACGATCTCGTAACTTTCCTGCGTAGACGCTGCTGTCTGCTGTGCATTCTCACTCTCTTCGCTGGATGCACGGTAACTCTCAAGCTCTGTCTTCAATGCGCTGATCTGCGCTTCTTCTTCAGCGATCTTATCACTGAATGCCGTCACCTGTTTATTCGTCTTCTGTGAAGTAGACTTATTGACCGCCGGCATGATCAGAAACCACATCACTGCAACTCCGACCACCAGACCGGTCAGAATATTGATAAATGTCATACGACCGTTATTTTCCTTTAATACTGATGCCGGCTGAATGATCGTATCATTACCGACATTGTATGTAACGGTCTGTGACTTTTCATCCTTTTTGACTGCCTCTGCTGCCTCTTTGCGCTTCTTGCCATTCGTCAGCTCATGCATATAGCGGAGCGTGATCTCATTGGTTGTATCAAGCTTGCGCGCTTCTTTCAGCACATGTCTTGCCCTGCTGTACTGCTCGGTATGCAGATACAGTAATGCAAGAAGCTGATATGCCCGCAGGAATCCCGGAAATGCTGCTACCACCTGTTTTAACTGGATGATCGCCATATCCTCTCCGCCCTGCTCGCAGTAGACCAGACTCTGGTTATATTTACGAATTGCCTGGTTGATCGTATCCAAATCTGCCGGACTCTTCTGTATCTTCTGTATATAATAATTGGCAATATTGTCCTTTGGTCTGAGGTTCTTACTTAAGATCCATTCAACCAGGGCTTCTCCCACTTCTCCTCTGCCGTAATAGACCAGACCCAGGAGATTTCTTGCCGCAATATTTTCACTGTTAAACTGCAGGCTCTTCTTCAGCGATGCGACTGCTCCCGTCATATCGCGGATCTTCGCCTTTTTAAGTCCGTCATTGTACCAGTAATTGGACTGATAGACTACTTTCTGTGTATACTCCATATAATCCCCGTAACCTTTTACTTCGTTTGCTCGATAACTTCTCTCAGAAGATCGGTCATATCAGCAAGATCCTCCTGATAGACTGCATCCTCAATATCTTCCACTTCCAGACATGGCTGGAATTTCTTCAGCTCTTCTTCAAAATTAAGCATCTGTATGTCCTCCTTATCTGCGTTAACTGTCAGGCTGTAATATTTCCCTCTTAATCATTCCCGCCAGATACAATGATCCCAGACAGTACATCTTTCCTTGTTCTGATTTACATCTTACCGCCTGTGCCCATGCATCTGCGATCTGCTGCTCTGCATATACAGGACGGTCTGTGTATTTTTCAAATATATGCTGCAGTACCTCTGCCGGTACCCGTCTTCCATCTTCGATCTCCGTGACCACATAAGTCTCTGCCGGCACACGCTCACACAGTTCCCGGATCATGGATTCGTATTCTTTGTCTTCCACTGCGGAAAATAAGATCACCGATGGTGCCTCTTCTCCCAGTGCCTGTATGCTGTCACAGAATGCTGTAATGGCACCCGGATTATGCGCTCCGTCCAGATAGATGCCGGGACAGATCTCTTCCATCCGTCCATCCCAGTGCACTTCCGCAAGTGCTTCCTGCCATCGTCCGTACTGCTCTTTTGTTACCGGTTCTATGCTGATTCCTTCCATCGCTGCGATTGCAATGGATGCATTCATTGTCTGATAGATGCCGGAGTTAGAAAGACTCCAGACGATATTATCATCATAAGCATTTACCCTGGAAAAAGCAATACGTTTGTCTGTGATTTCCCGGATTTTGAACGCATGATTCGTGATTTCTCTACATTCTGCGCCTTTCGTCTCCGCCTGTCTGCGGATCACTTCCGACGCCTCTGGATTACTGCCGTCAAATATGAGCGGCACATGCTGTTTGATGATTCCGGCTTTTTCTGCCGCAATCTGTGGTATGGTGCTGCCAAGATATTTTGTATGGTCGAGACTGATCGATGTAATGACCGTCATCAGCGGCTTGTCCACTGCATTGGTCGCATCCAGCCTTCCGCCAAGTCCGGTCTCCAGGATCGTGTAATCCGGACATTTCTCCGCAAATACCACCATACCCATTCCAAACAGGAATTCAAAATAGGACGGATGAGCGAAGCCAGCTCCGCCCATCTCGTCTACTTTTGTTTTAACTTTTTCAAATGCACTCAGGAATTCTTCATCGCTTACCGGCTGTCCGTTCAGACAGATCCGTTCATTGATCTTCACCAGATGCGGGGAGGTAAAGAATCCTGTCGTCTTCCCATCTGCTTCTAACATTGCCCGCAGATAGGCACATACTGATCCCTTGCCATTCGTTCCGGCTACGTGAATGATCTTCTGACTTCTTTCCGGATTACCAAGTCCCCGTAAAAACTCACGGGTATGATCCAATGTGTGTTTTTTGGTAAACTTCGGAATCTCTTCTATATAAGCGACTGCTTCCTGATACGTCATATTAATCCCCTTGTTTCTGCGTAGTCTCTAACCACGACTTGCCTTCGATACCGCTTCCTGTATCCGGCTTCTCGATTAACTGTCCATTCTGATATACATACTCATTGGATGTACGGAATACCGTATTGCTTGATCCCACCTGGCTGACCGTAATAATGTCGCCATACTGCAGTTCTGAAGTATCCGGTAATTCAATTCTCGTATTATTCAAGAATGTACTCTTCTGCTTCTCGCCATTGACATAGACCTTACTGCTCTTAGTGAAGTTCTCACCGTACAGACTATATCCTGTCTCCAGATGCGGTACGATCTCCGTAAGTGTTACGTCTTTCACACCCATCTGCATATGTCCTTCCGTGATCGGCGGATTGCCATTATACACATACTGCTTGCCATACAGAATATCATACTGCAGAAGCTCCAGGTCAGACAGATAATTCTTCGTGCCCTTACGCTCCTGATGGTAGTTAAAGATCGTTCCGGAATGAATACCAAGACGCTCAAATACTTCGGACATGATCTGATATGCCGGAATATTCTTATCCTGTTTCTCCAGACCAATATTATCCCAGATCACGTAATTCGTATTGTACAAGTAACGGCTCTTCAAGTCTTCTGCCTGCAGTCCCATGGTCGGCAGATGGTCACCATAGAATACGATTACCGTCGGTTCGCCGCGGTCTTCCACAGCCTTTACCAGATCTCCGGCAAATTTGTCCATCTCATAGACCTGATTCACATAGTATTCCCATTTATTCTTCAGTGCCTCATCCTCGATGCCTTCAACCTTGATCTTCGGATCTTCGATGACCTGCTCCTCCGGATAGTCACCATGTCCCTGTACACTGATGGTCATCAGGAAATCCTGCTGCTCGGTCGTGTCCATCGCTTCCATCATATTCTGAATCAGTACCTCATCCTTCGCCCATCCATTTGGGGTAGTCTGCAGGATATTCATAAATTCTTTACTGGTAAATGTATCATATCCGGTGTTGTTGTATACACGGGCACGGCTGTAAAAATTACCGCCGTTATTGTGCAGTCCATGCGTACCATATCCCAGCGCGCCCAGCGCTGTTGCCGCACTCTCCGCAGTCTTCTCTTTCAGATATGTCTTATATGGATATTCTCCCGGTCCGAAGAAACGCATATTCATACCGGTCATAACCTCAAACTCGGTATTCGCTGTTCCGGCACCGACAGACGGCACCTTAAAATATCCGGAAGAATAATTCTTATACATCTCATGCAGATTCGGGCATGCATCTTCCGATGTTGTAAAAAATTCTGCCTCATCCACATCGAAATAAGACTCTAACTGCACAAAAATAATATTCGGCAGATCATCGGATGCACGGGAGGTCTCATTGACTGTAATCTCTCCGTTATTGCTGATCCGCTCTATCTCTTCTTTGCTATAGCCTGTCGGCTCATCGATACCGGTGTTAAATACACTGGCCATAAAGCAGTATGGCAGACCATAATCTTCATACGCAAATGCAATATTTCCAAAATAATTGGATACCACACGCTGATCCAGTGCGATCTGGCTGACGATCAGATATGCACCAAAGCTGACTCCGATACCGATCACTGCCAGCCATCTGTGAAGCTTACCTGTATACTGTCCGCCTCGGCGCCACATAGATATGATCCATACCACAACCGCTACGATACCTACTACGATCATGATCAGCTCAAATGGATCAAAGTAATTATTGATCAGCGACACTGCATCCATCGCTACTTTCAAATCCTGCGCATTAAACGGCGTTACACGCTTGATCAGCATATAGCCGTTGCAGACACCAAGAAGTAACCACAACACACTTACGATAATTCTGGCAAATACCCTCCGCCGGAATAGATAGACGATAGAAAATGTCACGAATATCATAAATGCATTGTATAAGAACACCAGTGGCGAATCCACCATATAGTCCCACGCCTGAAACAGTGAATGTCTGGATGTCGCTTCAATGACCAGATTGATCACGCATGCAAGCAATGCATGACACAAGAGTGACAGCCGGTTCATCCACATATAAACCGGCTTCATCTTTTTTGCAAATGCGCTGTTCCTGCGCTGCTCCAGGATTCGCTCCCTTCGCTCTTTCTTCGCCTTTCTCCAGGCAACGATGTCTTCCTTCTTCAGGTGCCGGATCTTATAGAGTGTTCCCTTAATATCCGGCTTTTTTGGTTTTTTCAGATGTAACTTAAAATGAATCTTATTCAATTCAATCACCTTATTTACATTTTTTCTTTCAAACCTGCAAGACGCTCCTGTACCTGTGCAAGCATCTGCTGGTATTTTTCCAGTTTCTCACGCTCTTCCTGTACCTTTGCTTCCGGTGCCTTGCTGACAAACTTCTCATTGTTCAGCATGCCATTTGCACGTGCGATCTCTTTCTGAAGTCTTGTCTCTTCTTTGCCAAGACGCTCGATCTCCTGTGCAAAGTCGATCAGTTCTTCCAGCGGAAGATATACCGTTGCATCCGGAACTACGATAGATACCGCATCGTCTGCAATACCACTCTTGTCAGTCTGGATCACGAAGTCATTGGCTGCTGCCATCAGCTTCACAGAATCCTTCAGACTCAGAAGTCCCTGGCTCAGCTTTTCATTTTCACATACTACATAAATGGTAGCCTTGCGGGAATTCGGTACATTCATTTCTGCACGTACATTACGTACGCCTCTTACAATCTCTTTATAATGGCTCAGGATGTCTTCAGCCTCCGGGAAGCTTACAGCCTCATCGTATACCGGCCATGCAGACATCATCAGTGATTCCTCTTCCGGAACCAGCTTGCTGTAGATCTCTTCTGTTACAAACGGAATGTATGGATGCAACAGCTTCAGGGAAGTCTTCAGTACTTCACGCAGTGTCCACAGTGCAGCATTGGCTCCCTTCGGATCTTCTTCTGCATGATACATACGATACTTCGCGATCTCGATGTACCAGTCACAGAACTCATCCCATACGAAATCGTATACCTTGGAAAGGGCAATACCCAGTTCAAATTTATCAAGGTTCTCTGTAACGTCTTTCACCAGTGTGTTGCATGCAGACAGAATCCACTGATCTGCCGGCATCAGTTCAGCTGCTTCCGGCTTCGTCACATTCTTGCCTTCCATATTCATAAGAATGAATCGTGATGCATTCCATACCTTATTGGCAAAGTTACGGCTTGCCTCTACTCTTTCATTATAGAAACGCATATCATTACCAGGTGCATTACCCGTGATCAGTGTCATACGCAGCGCATCCGTACCATACTGGTCAATGATATCCAGCGGATCAATACCATTGCCAAGAGACTTACTCATCTTACGTCCCTGCGAATCACGTACCAGTCCATGTATCAGTACGGTGTGGAATGGTGATTTGCCGGTATGTGCATATCCGGAGAATACCATACGGATTACCCAGAAGAAGATAATATCATATCCTGTTACCAGTACATCGGTTGGATAGAAATAATCCAGATCTTCTGTCTGCTCCGGCCAGCCCAGTGTAGAGAACGGCCACAGTGCAGATGAGAACCAGGTATCCAGTGTATCCTCGTCCTGTGTCATATGTGTGCATCCACATTTCGGGCATACAGACGGTTTCTCTTTTGCAACTACCATCTCGCCGCATTCATCACAGTAATATGCCGGAATACGGTGTCCCCACCAGATCTGTCTGGAAATACACCAGTCACGGATGTTCTCCAGCCAATGAAGGTAGATCTTGTCAAAACGCTCCGGTACAAACTTCAGGTCGCCATTCTTGATTGCTTCGATCGCCGGCTTAGCAAGTTCATCCATCTTCACGAACCACTGCTGTTTGATCAATGGCTCAACCGTTGTATGGCAGCGGTCATGCGTACCTACATTATGAGAATGCGGAACCACCTTAACCAGAAGTCCCTGCTCCTCCAGTTCTTTTACCATAGCCTTACGTGCTTCGTAACGATCCATGCCTGCGTATTTACCGCCATTTTCATTGATCGTACCATCATCGTTCATGATGTTGATCTCTGGCAGATTGTGACGCTTACCAACCTCAAAGTCGTTAGGATCGTGTGCCGGTGTGATCTTAACTGCACCTGTTCCAAATTCTTTATCTACATAGTAATCCGCTACAACCGGAATCTCTTTGTTAACCAGTGGCAGAATTACATTCTTTCCTACCAGATCTTTGTAACGCTCATCATCCGGATGTACTGCAATCGCAGTATCACCAAGCATAGTCTCCGGACGTGTAGTAGCGATCTCAAGATAATCATCGCTTCCTACGATCGGATACTTGATATGCCAGAAATGTCCGTCCTGCTCCTCATGCTCAACCTCTGCATCAGACAGAGAGGTCTTACATACCGGACACCAGTTGATGATTCTGGATCCTTTGTAAATGTATCCCTTCTTATAAAGATTGATAAATACTTCTTCGACAGCCTTAGAGCATCCTTCGTCCATAGTAAAACGCTCGCGGTCCCAGTCACAGGATACACCTAACTTCTTCAGCTGTTCCTTGATCGTTCCACCGTACTCTTCTTTCCACTGCCAGGTTCTCTCCAGGAACTTCTCACGTCCCATTTCCTTCTTATCGATACCTTCTTCTTTCAACTGATTCGTAACCTTAACCTCAGTTGAGATCGCAGCGTGGTCTGTACCCGGTACCCACAGCGCATTGTATCCCTGCATTCTCTTGTAACGGATCAGGATATCCTGCATTGTGTTATCCAGCGCATGTCCCATATGCAGCTTACCTGTAATATTCGGTGGCGGCATAACAATGGTAAATGGCTTCTTACTTCTGTCTACTTCTGCGTGGAAATACTTCTTCTCACACCACTTGCTGTACAGCTTGTCTTCAATCGCTTTCGGATTGTAAGTTGTTTCAAGATTCTGACTCATGTTCTTTCTCCCTTTTCTCTTTCAATAGATCATTACACTGTTTCACATGTAAGGGTAAAATATAAAAATCACCCTTTATGTATTAAATAAAGGGTGACTTAATCATCACGGTACCACCTTTATGACGCAGAAACTATCTGCACACTCATCTTATTCTTTAACGGGAACGACTCCGGGACAGCCTACTGATACTGTTCAGCCATCCAGCTCCGAAGCTACCTTCTGTATCTCGCTTCCCAGACGGTCTCACAGCCAACGAACCATCCTCTCTGCCGGTGCATCCGATACATACTCCTCTTCATCCTGGCTTTTCAACTGCCCGCACATGAAAATAAATCAATGTCGAGCCTAAACTATTGAATATGATAGCCATTGGATACCGATTTGTCAAGGAGTTTAAGGAATCTTCATAAACTCTTAATATAGGAAATTACTTTCCAAACACCTCTGCGGCCTCCCGCATATTTTTCCTGATATCTACTTCAAACGGACATCTGGTCTCACAGACACCGCACTGTATACATTCACCTGCATGATGCTCCAGCACTTCGTAATGTTCACGCACCGTTTCCGGCACACTGCCCTGTGCTTTTGCCAGATTCAGGAACTTCGTTACATCTGCCACATCAATCTGTTTTGGACACGGTGCGCAGTGACTGCAATACATGCAATGTCCTTTCCAGCTGATATTCGGAAATGACGCAAATGCTTCTGCGTAATCTTTTTCCTCATCCGATGCATCCTCGTATGCCACAGTCTCTTTCATCTGCTCTACAGAATGTGCTCCGGCAAGCACTGTCGCAACCGCCGGTCTGTTCAGCGCATAATGAATACACTGATTAACTGTCAATGCTTTACCCGCCGGAGACATTGTCTCATCCAGCAGATCTCCGCCGCCAAATGCTTTCATAACCGTGATGCCGACACCACGGCTCTGACAGACTTCATACAGTCTCTGTCTGTCCGGATCCATATTAGTCAATGGACTCGCATATTTATCATCATTCCACAGTTCTTCTACATTCTCGTCCGCCGGCTGCAGATCATAGCACGGATTCACGCTGAACATCAGCACTTCAATCGCGCCGCTCTCTACCGCTTCCAATGCAACGAGCGGATTGTGGCTGCTGAGTCCGATATGCCCGATAATTCCTTTCTCCTTCAGTTCCTTGGCATAAGCAAGCACCGGACCTCCTGCGATCTCTTTCCAGTCACTCATAGAATCACAGTAGTGGATCATTCCCACATCAATATAATCGGTCTGTAACTGCTTGAGACAAAGTTCAAACGCATCCTTCACTTCATCGATATTTCTGGTACGCTTATACTGTCCGTCTTTCCACACGGAACACAAATGCGCCTGAATAATGAATTTGTCTCTTCTTCCTTTCAATGCTTCTCCAACATGTGTCCGGACTTCCGGATCAGAAGAGTACAGATCAAAATAGTTGATTCCACATTGCTCTGCCATATCAAACATCCGCATGGCATTCTTATAATTGTCTTCCTGAAATCCTTCACAGCCCATGCCGATTTCACTGACCAGCAGTCCCGTATTCCCCAATTCACGATACTTCATAACATCAGCCTCCATGATTTTTATTATAATGCCTACGGATTGTTTCGTGCTTTGCACTCCCACAATCCTACCCACTATTCGCATATCGCGGGATTATCATCCCACTTTTATGCTCATATGGATTCAGACCTTTTTCCCCTGGCATAATTATATGAGTCCCATACTTCTCAAAATGTACAGCCACCCGGTCAGAGTGAACGCGCTGCACAGTGTCGTCAGCATGATAACGCCGGATGACAGCACGCCTTCATGTCCCATATTTTTCGCCATAACAAAGCTAGACACGGTCGTCGCAGATCCCAGCATAACCAGAATCGCCACCAGCTTCTCCTCGCGAAATCCCATCTGTACTGCAACAGGTAAAAATATTGCACAGAATCCTACTAATTTAATAAATGCCGCTACAACGGTCGGTTTCACTTTGCTGAGTGCCTTACCAAAATCAAATGTTGCTCCCATTGCCATCAGTCCCATCGGCGTAGCCATGCCACCCACACTGGACACTGCTTTATTCAGAATCGCAGGCATTGGCAGACGAAGTGCTGACCACGCAAGACCTGTCACAATACCGAGAATGATCGGATTCGTTACAATGCCTTTCAATGTACGTTTCCACATTGCACGGTCTAATCCCTGCTGACCCGGTTTGAACAACGACAGCACCAGAACTGCCATTACATTATATAACGGCACACTTCCGATGATCATCAGCGGTGCCATTCCTGCTGTACCATAGATATTCTGGATAAATGCAATTCCGAGCAGTGCCGCACTGCTCCGGTATGACACCTGGATAAATTCCCCTTTGATCGAGCGGTCCTTCCACAGACAGGATACTGCCGCTGCGATTGCGATACTGCACACGGTTACTACAAAGCAGAATAATACAAACCGCATATCCCATACTTCAGAGAAATCCACTGTCGCCAGATCACCAAACAGCAATACCGGCAGCGGTACACGGAAGACGAATTTATTCATCTTAGATGCGAATTCATCGTCAATCCATCCGATTTTATTAAAAAAATATCCCAGTACCATCATCAGAAATACCGGGATTGTTGCGTTCAAACTAAATATTAAATTATCCATAATTCCCTCATTCCATTATAAAAATTCTTTTGTACTGACTTCTACCGAAAAAGCCATACTGACATCACATGAAATCAAACAGTGACATCTGATCATCTTTCTGCAGATGCATCTTCCGGTCTACGATCGTCTCATCCCCCTGAAGACGCCCGATCATGATCGGTGACTGTGGATCATGCATACCATGTCTCTTCATCGCATTATCGAGGCTTCCCGTGGCATAACAATAGCCACACCCATGAATGCAGGTGTCATACATGCCGATATCTACACTCTCCACGCATTTGCATACCTTGCGTTGTCCCTTGTCCTTCTTCACATCCAGAGAATAGCCCGCAATCCGCTCAACCTTCTCTCTGTCAATACATGCCCCCGGATAAATGCCATACGGAATCAGATCTACTGCTTCCGCACAAGTATAAACAGGAAGCGCATACTTCTTTGCAATAGTGCCTAACTTCTTTGCTAACCGGATGATCTCTTCCTGCTCCGGTTCCACAAATGGACAGCCTTTGTATTGATCCACAAAGCTGATAATACACCTTTCTGTATATTTATGCAACCACTCACACATCATCTCAAACTTCTCAGTGTGATACTGAAGCGTATAAACATCATTTAAAATAATCGGGTCAAACCTCCAGTCTACCCGATCTTTTCCTAATCTTTCGCTCAGCAAAAGAAATGTAGCCATGCTCTCTTCCACAGACGGAAGATTCGGCTCCAGATCTTTGCCATAGTCTGTAATTGTCATTTCAAAATAATAAGGGAATCCAAGCAGATCGATCATCTTGAGATAAGGCAGCATCGGCTCAGGATTCTTCGTCCAGAACACAAAACAATCCACCGTCTCCGGGGACAGCTCAATCCTGCTGACCTTTTTTCTGTTGTACGGATTCGGGACAAGTACTTCTCCTTCCACCAGCCGGTTCATGAACCACTCCGGATACAGGGCAGGAATATCTGTCCGTCTGCTAGCACTTATAATCATCTCTGGTTCTCCCTTTTTCCCTATTTTACAACGGATTCTGACTCGGTGCAACCTAAAAGAAGCCATAGTTCTCACTACAGCTTCTCTCTTTCTGTGTATATATTCTTCTTAGTAATTCTCTGCATGAATCTCGAAATATGCCTGCGGATGTGCGCATACCGGGCATACCTCCGGCGCCTTCTCACCAACTACGATATGTCCGCAGTTACGGCACTCCCATACCTTCACTTCGCTCTTGGCAAATACTTCCTGTGCCTCTACATTGTGAAGCAGTGCACGATAACGCTCCTCGTGCTTCTTCTCAATCGCTGCTACCATACGGAACTTTGCTGCCAGCTCCGGGAATCCTTCTTCCTCTGCAGTCTTGGCAAATCCGTCATACATATCTGTCCACTCATAATTCTCTCCCTCGGCTGCTGCCACCAGGTTCTCGGCTGTGTTACCGATGCCGTTCAGTTCCTTAAACCACATCTTTGCATGCTCTTTTTCGTTATCAGCAGTTTTTAAAAATAATGAAGAAATCTGCTCAAATCCTTCCTTCTTTGCCTTCGATGCAAAGTATGTGTATTTATTTCTCGCCTGTGACTCTCCTGAAAATGCTTCCATCAAATTCTTCTCTGTCTGTGTTCCTGCGTACTTGTTAGCCATATCTGTGCCCTCCTGATAAATCATTTTAATAATAGTAACTATTACTATGTTTAGAGTATACTTCTATTTCCAGTATTTGTCAAGTACGATTTCTACAGTTTATATCATATAGAAAAGGAATGTACCGAAGTACATTCCCGCAATTTATTATTTACCAAAATTCGCTTCTACCAGCCGACAATATTCTTCATACGCAGGCTCTCCTGCGAATACATCGTGAAGTGCATCCCGCACTCCTTTATAATACCAGCCGATCATATTCTTATCCTTCATTCGGAATCGATTCCAGAGTTCCTCACCATATACCGGATAGTCCCGGTTAATGTCTCTCATGTTGGACAGCTTGTCTGCCAGCGCAATCTTCTGCACATCCGGATCAGCTTCCTTAATATGACATACCGTCCGGTTCTTACGCTCGATCCAGGTCTTGGACTTGTCCTCGCTCTCCTGTGCAACAAGCTTAGCCACTCGTTCTGAAAACTCTCTGGCAATAACTTCTTCCGTCACGCCTTCGCAGTCTTCTATCGTATCATGAAGATAAGCTGCACTGATAACTTCCTCATCTGTCGTCATGGAGCAGACGATATCTCCTACTTCAATCGGATGTACGATGTACGGTCGTCTGGTTCCCTTTCGAAACTGTCCTCTGTGTGCCCTGGTTGCAAATTCGATTGCCTTATCGATCATGCTTCTGTTCCTTCTCCCTGTGTTCGATCCTGATAGTTTCTGATAATTTCTGTTCTTATTATCCGGCAAATTACCGTCATCGTCAACCCCCATCATTCCCTATGTTTACTATTCATCACTTTAATTTTTTCATTGAATACGGTATACTATCCTTACACTATTATGATTGGAGCGTAATAATTCTATGAATCAGAAATATATACTCGTAACCGGTGCTTCCCGCGGAATCGGTCGGCGCATTGCTTTAAAATTCGCATCAGAAGGGTATCATGTCTTCTTAAACTGCCGCAAATCTCTGGACAGACTTCAGGATGTGCAGAATGAGATTCTTGCCATGCCAGGTGGAAGCTGTACGATGATTCCCGGCGATGTCGGTGATCCGGATCAGGTACGCCTGATCTTTGAGGAAATTCATAAGACATGCCCAGGCTTAGATGTACTGGTCAATAACGCCGGCATCAGCCACATCGGACTTCTGATCGACATGACCGATGAAGAATGGAACCGCTTGCTGGCTTCCAATCTGTCATCTGCATTCTACTGTTCACGCGAGGCTCTGAAGGATATGGTTTCTGCCAAATCCGGCCGGATCCTGAATATCTCTTCCATGTGGGGAACTGTCGGTGCTTCCTGCGAAGCCGCTTACTCTGCTGTTAAGTCTGGCATGAACGGATTGACCAAAGCACTTGCAAAGGAATATGCACCAAGCCATATTGCGGTAAATGCGCTCGCCTGCGGTGTCATTGATACGGAAATGAACCACCAGTTATCCCCGGAAGAACGCTTGGCACTCGCTGAGGACATTCCAGCAGGACGCTTTGCGGATCCAGATGAAGTCGCAGATCTTGCATGGCAAATCATTAACAGTCCCGAATACATGACCGGACAGGTCATAGGAATAGATGGAGGGTATATCTAACAAGCGTTAGATATACCCTCTCTGCTTTACTATTTTACAATTTTTAATATCTCTTTGCTGAGTGGTGTTCCCGCTTCTTTCAACAGTTCAAATAATATCGCTTCACTGGTTGTAAGGATTGCTCCCTCCTGCTCCGCTCTGCGGATTGCCATCTCGCGGTCGTTCTCTCTTCTGCTACCGATACAGTCTGTCACCAACACTGGCACATATCCGGCTCCCGCCAGATCAATTACCGTCTGCAATACACAACAATGTGCTTCCATTCCGCACACCAGAATATATTTCTTGTCATGAATCCTCGGCTCTACGACTTCCAATGCACTGAACGCAATCTTGTCCAGATATTCCGTCTCCCCGGATGCTTCCCAGATCTCCGGCACGGACATCCCCAGTCCCTTTGTATACTGCTGTGTCACAGTCATCGGGATCTGTAATACTTTTAATCCCCGCAGTAAGATCTTCACACGCTCCATCAGAGTGTCATGGTCTGCAATCGCAGGAACCAGTCTCTCCTGAAAATCAACGATCAATGCCGCTGTATGTTCTCGCTCTATTCTCATATTATTTCATCTCCAGCACAACCGGACAATGATCTGATCCCATCACATCTGTCAGGATCTTTGCATCCACCAGTCTGTCTTTTAATGCATCTGATACACAGAAATAGTCAATTCTCCATCCGGCATTCTTTTCTCTTGCCTTGAAACGGTATGACCACCAGGAATAGATGCCCTCTGCATCCGGATAGAAATAGCGATAGGTATCAATAAATCCGGCATCCAGCAGTTCACTGAACTTAGCGCGCTCCTCATCGGTAAATCCGGCATTCTTGCGATTGGTCTTTGGGTTCTTAAGATCTATTTCTTTGTGAGCGACATTAAGATCTCCGCAGAATACCACTGGCTTCGTCTCTTCCAGCTTTTTCAGATATGCCAGAAAATCCTCTTCCCATTTCATACGGTAATCCAGTCTCGCCAGTTCACTCTGTGAATTCGGTGTGTACACAGTGATAAAATAATAATCTTCAAATTCAAGTGTGATCACACGGCCTTCCTGATCATGTTCCTCTATACCGATGCCATAAAACACACTAAGCGGTTCTTTTTTTGTAAATACTGCTGTTCCTGAATATCCTTTCTTCACGGCATAATTCCAGTACTGATGATAGCCCGGCATATCCAGATCCAGCTGTCCTGCCTGCATCTTACTCTCCTGAATACAGAATACATCCGCATCCAACTCCTGAAACACATCCATAAAGCCTTTCTTCACGCAGGCGCGGATTCCATTTACATTCCATGAAACAAACTTCATGTCTCATCCTCCATCAATCTTTAGTAATATACTTTTCTGAGGAAAAGTCCTCTGGCCGGTGCAAGAAATCCTGCCATGCTTCTGTCCTTAGCTTCCAGTACAAGCGGAAGATTCGATGCTTCTCTCTTACCTGCTCCCACTTCGATCAGTGTGCCTGTGAGAATCCTTGCCATATGATACATGAATCCTGAACCATAATAAGTAATGCGCACCTTATCTCCTGCCCGCACTACCTTAATACTGTAAATCCGTCTTATGGTATCCTTCGTATCGCGGTTATCTGTAAAACTCGCAAAATCCTTCGTGCCGATCAGATAATCTGCCGCATCACGCATTGCCTCAATATCCAGCTTGACCGGATAATGATAACAATACTTCCGGGAAAATACATCAGGCTTCTCCCGACAATCTATATAATATTCATACTTCTTTCCCTTGGCACTCTTTCTGGCGTGGAACCCATTGCGCACCAGTTCTACCCGGATGATACGGATATCTTCCGGAAGAGAACGGTTCAATGCATCCTTCAGATCTTCCACATCATACAGTTTCGACAGCTTCACGCTGGCCACCTGACCGCGTGAATGTACACCACTGTCCGTACGTCCGGAACCGTCTACCTGTACACGGTATCCCACCATACGTCCAATGGTCCATTCCAGGATATGCTGGATTGTATTATCCGTCATAGCCTGCCGCTGCCATCCCTGATAACGTGTGCCGTCATAGGAAATGGTCATCTTATATGTTCTCATACATTACTCCTTCTATTTATTCCCTTTTGAACGATCCAGCATCATCTTCTTGATCTCGTCCATAAAGGTGTTCACATCCTTAAACTCTCTGTATACAGAAGCGAAACGTACATATGCCACTTCATCCAACTCTTTCAGCTCATCCATAACGATTTCACCGACATCCGTGCTGGATACTTCTTTTGCTTCCAGATTGAAGATCTTGATCTCAATCCGCTCTACTGCCTTCTGAATTGCCTCAGCAGATACCGGGCGCTTATAGCACGCACGGATAATGCCTCGTTCAATCTTGCTTCTGTTATACTGTTCTCGATTATTGTCTTTCTTAATAATGATAAGCGGAATCGTCTCTACCTTTTCATAAGTTGTGAAACGCTTTCCGCATTCATCGCAGGATCTTCTTCTGCGAATAGCACTGCCATCCTCCGCCGGTCTGGAGTCAATCACTCTGGTATCAGGGTGGTTACAATATGGGCACTTCATTATAAGTCTCTCCTCTTCTCAGTCTGCTGTACCTTAACACGATTTTTCCTCGTGCATCTCTACCAATATAATATCCGGGCCGATCCGTTTGATACATCGAAATGGTATCACAAGCTCTGTATCTTCTCCAAACAGGAAACAGAACCTGCCGCCCTTTGGCACTATGATTGCTTCGATACAGCCGCTGCATTCATTAAATATCAAATCAGTCACATATCCGATCTTACTGCAATCACAGGAATTGATGACTTCCTTTTTCTGAAATTCACATAGTCGCATACGATCACCTCTCTACAGTATATGCAGTAAAAAGGTGATCGGCGCATTGCTTCTTTAATTATCGGATAATAGTTCCTGTCTTTCCTTTTAATCCTTCCATCAGTTTATCATAAGATGTAATGATGGCTTCTCTGCCTTCCCGTTTCTCGATAAATTCTACCGATGCACGGAACTTAGGAAGCATATTGTAGACACCAAAATGTCCTTCTTCCATGTACTGTTTTGCTTCCTCTACGGTAATCTCTCCGAGTTCTTCTTCGTTCTCTTTACCCAGATTGATACATACCTTTTCAACACTGGTCAGAATGATCAGTTCATCTGCATCCAGCTCTTCTGCAAGTTTACCTGCTGCCAGGTCTTTCTCGATCACAGCGCTGGCACCTTTCAGACGATGATCCTGCTCCAGTACCGGAATACCGCCGCCTCCGCATGCGATAACTACCTGATCTGCATTAACCAGCGCCTTGATTGCCTCAATCTCTACAATGCTGACCGGATTCGGCGCAGATACAACTCTTCGGAATCCCTTACCAGGTTCTTCTACTACGTAGTTACCTTTCTTGCGTTCTGCTGCAGCATCCTCTGCTGACATATATCTTCCAAGCACCTTGGTCGGTGTGTAAAATGCTTCATCATAAGGATCTACCGTTACCTGTGTCAGAATGGTGCTGACAGTACGGAAAATTCCTCTGTTCAAAAGCTCTGTGCGGATTGCATTCTGAAGGTCATATCCGATATATCCCTGACTCATAGCCGAACATACGGACATTGGGGCCTGTGTGTAATCGGTATGGCTCTTGCCAAACTCATTCAATGCTGTGTGAATCATGCCCAGCTGCGGTGCATTACTATGTGTGATTGCCACCTGATATCCTTCTTCAATCAGATCTGCGATCACGCCTGCTGAACGCTTAACTGCTTCTTGCTGCTCCGGAAGTGTCGTTCCCAGGGCTCTGTGTCCTAATGCTACAACCACTCTCTTCTTCATCTATCCGTCTCCTTTATCTTCGTTAAAAATGCTTTAATATATGTAGTAATAATAATATCTGCGATTATGAAATGCAAGCCTAAAGATTCAGCACATCCTGTACGCTGTAGAATCCCGGACCTTTATCTTCCAGATATGCTGCGCAGTCGCAGGCTCCTCTTGCAAAACATTCCCAGTTATAGGTATGATGTGTGATCTCCAGACGTTCACCCATGCATCCGAAAAATACGGTATGGCTGCTTGGGATATTGCCCGCTCTCAGAGAATGATATCCGATTGTTCCTTTCTCTCTCGGAGATTCGCCTTCACGTCCATATACTGCAATATCAGAAAGCTCTTTGCCCATAGCATGTGCCATGATCTCTCCCATCTCTTTGGAAGTGCCGCTCGGAGCATCCTTCTTCCACTGATCATGCATCTCCAGAATCTCAATATCTGCATCCTCGCCCAGTGTCTTGGTAACCATCTCCAGCAGCTTATTCATAATATTCACAAGCTTGGAAGTATTCGCCGCATAAAGCATCGGGATTGTCTTCGCCGCTTCTTTGAATCTGCCAAATTCCTCTTCACTGAAACCTGTCGTGCCGCATACCAGTGCCTTGCCATGCTTTACCGCTAAGTCGAGTACCTTAAGCGCATTCTCTCTGGTAGAAAAATCAATGATCACATCACAATCATCGATCACATTTTCCAGATTATCCACAACCGGAACGCCAAGATTCCGTCCGATCAGTGCAACCATTCCAAGATCCTGTCCCACATAATCTCTGCCCGCCGGTGCAACACCAGCAACCAGCTCCATATCGTCACGTTCAGCCGCCACCTGCGTGATCAGCCTTCCCATCTTACCTCTAGGTCCAATTACTATCACCTTCATAATACAGACTCCTTTCACATAGAATGATGTTGGGGCACCCCCACTATAATGCCCTCGGATTGCTTTATGCTATACACTCCCACAATTCTCCCTGGCATCATACAATGTCTGGTATCTTTCGATTCTTATGCGTTCAGTATACCACAAAAGAGGGGATTTGGGGCAGTCTGAGACAGACTTTTTGTTTTATTCTTATGGGAATATAGCAAGTCTGGTTAGAACACGCGACTGGTGACCGTGATGGTGCAGATTAAAATCCTGTTGCCACGACTTTCTATGACGCAAATACCGGGAATCCTCGTAAACTAGGAGTTCCCGGTATTTATTATATTAAATCCTAGGATTTTACAGTTTCCTAGGATTTACTAAATACTATTTCACTTAACCAGATAGTTATTTGGCAGGCGCACGCTTCTCCTGCATCTCTCGGATTGCTCCTGTCTGTACTCTCGGCGTGTGGATCGTGCGAATTCTTCCACCTCAAATAACTATCCGGATAAAGCCTTATTATAAGTAAAGTATACCAATACTATTCACGACTGTAAAGAATTTTCTTATTACGCAACAGTCTATGCCATTCTTTTTCATCTATTTTCATAAATGTGATAATCGAATTTTTATACTCAGGATTATCCTTCGATGTTGCTAACCGCAATACCATTTTAAAAACTTTCCCATCTTCTATT
>CAVAVU010000042.1:3688-12355 GCA_963592205.1 bacterium | reverse complement strand
TACCAATTACGGTTCCGATATTGTGGATAAATATATTCTCCACGCCCATTTTCTCGCGGATCAGCTTCGCCACATACTCTGCATCTTCCAGGCAGTCACCATGAGTAATCATCACAATCTCATTGTCCCATCCTGCCGAACGTTCCACTGCCATGTCAACGATCTTATGCAGGGACTTTTTACGTCCGCGCTCTTTGCCGATCACCTGTAACGCACCATTGTCTTCCATATGAATGATTGGTTTTACTTTTACCATCGTTCCAAGAACTGCCGCTGTCTTAGATACACGGCCGCCTCTGTGCAGATGGAACAGATCATCCACCGTTACATTGTGGCACACATGAAGTTTGTTCTCTTCTGCCCACTCTGCAACTTCTTCAATAGTCTTTCCTGCCTCTTTCTGCTTCAATGCATAATATAGAAGAAGTGCCTCACCCATACATGCACACAGCGTATCCACTACAATGATCTTCGCTTCCGGATATTCTTCTTTCAGTTCCTCCGCAGCAATCTTCATACTGTTGCAGGTACCACTGAGTGCTGATGAAAATGCAAGATGCAGGATATCCTTTCCTTCTTTTACATATGGCTCCAGCATCTCCTTCGCTTCCTCCGGATTGATCTGAGAAGTCACTGACATCTTGCCCTCTCTCAGCTTCTGGAAAAATTCTTTATCTGACAGTCCATACATATCCGTATAATCCTGTCCGTCTATTGTATATTTCAGCGGCATTACAGGCACATTACGCTCCTCCAGCCATTCCTTTCCCGTATCCACGGTACTGTTTACTGTAATGATATAATCTCGCATAGTTTACCTCCTCGTCCCCTCTGACATTTCTGACCTAATCATACAAGATTTTGTTCCATCTGTCCACTGATTCAAGGATTTTCCTATGCCGAAAATTCACATCTTTTTCCAACTAATTTCGGCTAATATGCAGATAACTGTGTCCGGTCAGCGTCTTATTGAAGCAAATGCTTCCGACCACTACCAGTACGCCGATCACGAATCCCGCCCAGTTCAAAACTGCCGTCAAGATCAACAATTGCAGGCGCATAAATTTCAGCGCATAGCCAAGTTCAAAGTTCGGCTGGGTATAATTTGCCACAGAGACAAATGCCATTGCAAGCATGATTTCGCTGTTGAACCAGCCTGAAGACACTGAAAATTCTCCCAGCACAAGACCAGCGATCACGCTTAACGGCGTACTCAGCATATTTGGTGTATTCATTGCCGCAAGTCTCAGTCCATCAATCGCAAGCTCCAGGATCAGAAGCTGCCAGATTAACGGCACATTTACCATATCCCGCACTGTCACAAATCGAAATGTCTCCGGCAGCCATTGCGGATTCTGCATAAATAACAGATACAGAGGCGTCAGAAATACCGTCATCAGCGCAATCAGCCCTCTGGACACTTTCAAATAAATCCCCGTCAATGTCGGAAAGTAATAATCATTTGCCTCCTCCACAATATCAAATATCGATGTCGGCATAATCATCGCAGACGGCGAATTATCCACAAGAATCACAATTTTCCCTTCCAACAGACATGCAGCTGCCGTATCCGGACGCTCTGTAAACTTGAATTTTGGAAATGGATTATACCATTTCCGCTTCATCAGACACTCTGCAAGACTCTGCTGATTCATTTTCAGCGCATCCACATGAATGCCGCCAATCTTTCTGAGCAGCTTGTGGAGCAGATCCGGATCTGCCCGGTCAGACATATAGCAGACTGCTACATCTGTGCCTGTACTCTCCCCAACTTTCATCATCTGCATGATCAGATGCGGATCCCTGATTCTCCTCCGCATCAATGCCGTATTAAACACAATCGTCTCCACAAAACCATCTCTGGACCCCCGGAGCGCCTTATCTTTGTCCGGTTCATCCACGCTTCTTGCCGGATACGTACGACAGTCTATGATAAAACATCCCTCATACCCATCAATAAACAATGCAGTGGTTCCTGACAAAATATTATGAAAGATCTGGTCAAACTCACTCAGAATATCAACTTCAACATATGGAATGTGATTTTTAGAAAATGCTGTTGCGCTCTTTGGCATATCCTCTTCCGTAATCGACATCATAGAATCCATGATCTTCAGCATCGTCTCATCCTTTGTAAAACCGTCTACAAAGAAAAATGCTGCCTCCCGTCCTCCGATCATCATATTTCTCTGAACAATATCAAAGCTGTCCTGCACAGGAAGAATCTCATTCACATAAGCCGTATTCTCCTTCAGCGATGCAGTCACATTTCTATATTCAGGCATATCCGTTCCTCCATTTCTGCCATCCGGCATATATCAGAAATAGAATGCCCTGATACATAAAAAATATGCAGAGCCTCTGCCCTGCATATCTTCATTCTTACTTATTATAAATATGTTACACCTTCAATGGTTATGCTTTTGTCGTGCTGCCAAACCCGCCGTTACGCACGGTCTGCACGTCATCATCCACAGTAATACCATATTCCACAAAGATTCCCTGCATGAATCCATTGCCGGCTTTCAGTTCTACTGTCTTGCCTTCATTGGAATCATTGGTAATCTTTGCAAATATATGACCTTCATTATCAGAATAATAATAGTCACTATCAATAATGCCGACCGTATTATTAAGCTGCAGGCGGTATTTGAATCCCAGTCCGCTTCTCGGATAACACTTCAACACCCATTCTTCTTCCATATGTACCCGGATACCGGTCGGAATCTTTACCGTCTCACCCGGTGCAATGGTAAAATCTACCGGCGCATAGAAATCATATCCTGCTGATCCGCTGGTCGCGCGCTTCGGAAGTTCAATGCCCTCATAAATTGCCTGAATCTTCTCTGTGCTGTTCTCGTCAAATGTATCTTTCCAGGCTGCTTCAAACTGTGCGAAGCTCACCTTTTCAAACTTTGCAATTCTCTTTGCCATCTGTCACATTCCCCTTTAATTTCCACATTCGATGCTGATCTCATTGAATAATTTGAGAACGTCATCCACAGACATACTATACTTTTCCTCGCCCTTCTTGTCAAGGATAGCCTCGCCCTGATGCATCATCAGCAGGCGGTCGCCGTATTCCATAGCATAGCGGAGATTATGCGTAACCATGATGGTCGTCAGTTTCTTTTCTTTTACAATCTTATCGGTAAGCTGCATGATCAGTTCTGCCGTCTTCGGATCAAGCGCCGCCGTATGCTCATCCAGGATCAGAAATTCAATCGGAGTCATCGTAGACATGAGCAGTGCCATTGCCTGACGCTGTCCGCCGGACAGCACGCCGACTTTCACATCCATCTTATCTTCCAGTCCAAGTCCAAGCTGGCTGAGCTGTTCTCTGTAATAATCGATTCTTGCTTTATTTGTTCCTCTGCCAAATCCGTAGCTCTTACCCTTATTATCTGCAAGGGACATATTTTCCAGAATGGTCATCGACGGGCAAGTACCCACTGCCGGATTCTGGTATACACGGCCGATGCGGCGGTTTCTCTGATATTCTTTCTCTTTGGAAATGTCTTTTCCACCGATACAGATCTGTCCGCCTTCTGCCGGGATGCTTCCGCAAATGATATTGAGCATAGACGTCTTACCGGAACCGTTACTTCCTACTACAGAGACAAATTCTCCATCATTGATCGTCAGGTTAAAATCCTGAAACAGGCACATTTCATTAACTGTACCCGGATTGTAATATTTGTGAATATGCTTAAGCTCCAGCATCCGTCTTCACCTTCTTTCTGCGTTCCATGCCAAGCACCAGAATTGCAAGGAACAATACTGCTGTGATCAGTTTCATTGCCTGCGGCTCAAAGTTGCGGAGTGCAATCGCCACACATGCCTTATATACCACGGAACCGATCAGTACTGCCGAAGTTGCTTTTAATAATGTAAGTTTCTTAAACAGGCTGGTACCGATAATAACGCTCGCAAGTCCGATTACGATAGCACCTGTACCCATTGAGATTTCAAATACACGTTCCTCCTGACAGAACACGCTGCCTGACAGTGACACCAGTCCGTTTGCAATCGCAAGACCTACGATCTTCACATTGCCCTGATCCTTAGCAAGCGATGTAACCAGTGTCGGATTGTCACCAACTGCACGGAGCAGATAACCGGATTTGGTCTCCAGATACAGATCCAGCAGTACTTTGCTGATCACGACCAGAATCACTACAATAATCAATGTCGTGTATGCCTTAACTCCTTCCGGAATCAGACTGTTCAGTGTATCATTTTTAAATATCGTCTGCTGTGAGAACAGTGGTACATTCGCTGTTCCTGCCACATACAGGTTGATCGTCCACAATGCTGTCATCATGATAATACCGGATAACAGGTCACGGACACGGCATTTCACATGGATCAGTCCGGTGCAGATGCCAGCCACAGCTCCTGCCGCAAACGCCAGCAGAAGTGTCAGGTAAGGATTCATCCCTCCTGTCAGGAAATGCGCCGTGATCGCACCGCCCAGCGGGAAACTTCCATCTACGGTCAGATCCGGAAAGTCCAGAATCTTATAGGTGATATATACTCCAAGAGCCAGTATCCCGTAGATCAGCCCCTGCTCTAAAATTGATATTAAAAAATCCATGAAAATGCCTCCGTTAATTACTCTTCTTATTCCGAATTCTTCTCCGGAACTTTACAAATCTTATTCAGAAATTGTATCGAAGCTTTCTACTGCTGAATCAGCAAGGTCAGATGGAACTTCGATTCCAAGATTCTCTGCTACTTTTGTATTTACATAGAAACCAGGCTCAGAAATGATCTCGTAAGGAATCTCTGATGCTTTTTTCTCGCCTTTCAGAATCTGTGCAGCGATCTTACCGGTCTGTTTACCAAGCTGGATATAATCAATACCCTCTGCAGCCAGGCAGCCGATCTTTACCTGCTCAATCTCGCTTCCGAATACCGGAATACCTTTTTCATTGGCTTTTTCCAGAATAGTAGGAAGAGATGCTACTACCGTGTTGTCTGTAAGGTTGGTAATGCAGTCAACTTTAGTCAGCAGATCATCTGTTGCAAGTGCGATCTCTGATGTCTGGCTGATACCTTTTGTTTCTAATGTAAATCCGTATTTATCTACTAATGATTCATATGTTGCAATAGCTGATACGGAATTCGCCTCGCTGGTTGTATACAGAATACCGATTGTCTTAGCATCCGGCATCATTTCGCGGATCATTTTGAGCTGTTCCTCAACCGGAAGTGTATCAGAAGTTCCTGTTACATTACCGACCGGATTACCATCTTCATCTGCAAGCTCTGCTGCAACCGGATCTGTAACCGCTGTATACACAACCGGAATATCTTTATCCATCGCTGCATTATATGCGCTCTGTGCACTCGGTGTTGCAATCGCGCAGATCAGATCCATGTTATCAGATACGAAAGAATCTGCAATCTGAGCATTCGTAGCAGTATCTGCCATAGCATTCTTCACTTCTACCGTCAGATTATCGCCTTCTTTGATGCCTTCCTCTTCCAGTCCTTCCAGAAAACCTTCCCGGCAGTTATCCAGCGAACCGTGCTCTGCAAACTGCTGAATACCAATCTTGTAGCTTGCTTCCTTGCTATCTCCGTCTGAAGAATCCTTGCTGCTATTGCTGCCACATCCTGCCGCCATAGCCATCACCATTGCTGCTGTCATCATAATTGCGATTGTTTTCTTTTTCATAATACTGTTCTCCTTTTCTCTGTGCTAAGTTTCATGTTAGGAGAGATAATCAGTGAACTTCGTCCATTTCTTTCTGATAATATAAAGAAAACCGCCCCAAACAAAATGTTTGAGGCGGTAATAATTATCATCATTATCGCGGTACCACTCAACTTGACTAGCGTCCACGCTTCTCATGTACTAACATACATCCCTGATTGATAACGGGTTCGGTTCCCGACAAGCCATAGTCTCTTTCGATTTCCGACTGCCCTCGAAAGTCCATTCAGCTATCCGTTCCGTATGGCAATCTCACCACCTGCCACTCTCTTTAACCTCACGCTGATAACTTACTCCTCTTTCTCAACGGTTTTTATTATTTACAAGTGCTATTGTACGACAGTGTAACAGAGTATGTCAAGAAAATCTTTTATTTTTTTCAAATTTTATCTTTTATTTTTTTCAAATTTTACAGACAAATGCATCGATTCTCCTCTGTTTTCCAATATTACACCTTCGGAGGTTCCACAATATCTCCGTACATATTTGCCGCCAATCCATACCCTCCGCACACTTCCATCAGATGTCCCGTGATCCAGGATGCTTCATCCGATGCCAGAAATACGATCGCATTCGCCTGATCCTGCGGTGTGCCAAGTCGTCTGATCAGTGTATGTTTCAGCCACGCTTCTTTAAATTCTTTCGGCATGGCTTTCTCCGTAGCCTTAGACACCGTAAATCCCGGCAGTACTGCATTACACCGGATTCCCTGTCTTCCGTACTGCACTGCAATCTGCTGTGTCAGCATATTTACCGCTGCTTTTGCGACACCATAGTAGGTACGGGACACATCCGGCTGGACTCCCGTTGAAGACGATACATTAACAATCGAACCGCCTCCGCCTGCGATCATCAGTGGAATTACCACTCTGGCACACTCCGCACTGACGCCCAGAATAGACTCCATCAATCCCATACAAGTCTCATGACTGGTCTCGGTCACCGTAAGATTATCCTTAGCCGCTGAAGCACCACCGATCGCATTATTAATAAAAATATCGATCCGCCCTGCATCCTCATAAGCTTCTTTGATCGAGGCTTCGATGGTTTCCAGCTTATCACACTCAAAATAAAGGACTCCTCTTACCTTTCCCGGATATTTGCCTTCTGTCGCTGCCGCAATCATTCGTCCTCGTTTCATATCATGAACCAGCATATATACATCGGCTCCTTCTTCCAACAGTTTGTACATTGTTGCTTTACCAATGCCCCTTGTGCTCCCTGTAACCAGTGCTATTTTCCCTTCACATTTCATAATACTCAGTTCTCCTTTATCATTTGTCCAACAGAAGGATTCAATGCACATCTGCAAGTCTCACCCTTCTGAAGTTGTACACGTGAACAGGTTCCGCATCCGATGCAGTGCCTGATCTCATCCTCTCTGTTTTCTTCAATCAGTTTTACAAAATCCGGCTGTACCAGTAATTCTCTTCCCACAAAAATAAACTCACACTGATGCGATTCAAGTGCCTGTTCTGCTGTCTGCGGATGCTGTACATGCCCGCCGCCGATTATTTTTATCACAGGCGCCTTTCCCGTCATTTTCCGAATCCCCTGCTTCAAGATTCGACACAAGCCTGCCATCTGACATTCTTCGTTCACTTCTTTCGCTGCATTGTCTTTTGTACTGCTCCACACACCCGCAAGTACCTCAATCGCATCTACGCCCGCATCCTGCAGTCTTTTTGCGTAATAGATACCATCTTTTATAGTAATTCCGGCATCTTCTCCGCTTTCTACAGCGCTGAGCTTCACCACGATTGGGAAATCATTTCCGCAAAGTTCGCGGATCCGTCGTATGATATTCAAATGAAACCGGATTCTATTCTCCCTGCTCCCACCGTACTCATCCGTCCGCACATTTGCCACCGAGGATAAAAACTGCTGTCCCAGATAGTACCCAGTACTATGAATTTCTACGCCATCGAATCCTACCCTTTTCGCTCGAAGCGCAGCCTGCGCATACTTATCTTCAATATCATGAATCTCTTTTACGGTAATTGCTCTCGGTGTCTCATTCGATAATTCCATCATCGCAGAATACGGCATCGCCACTGCACTCGGCGCAACCGGCTGCATCCCGGTAATCCTGCGAAATGCTCCGCGCCCCGCATGACTGATCTGCAGGAAACATTTTGCTCCCGCCACATGGATTGCATCCGCCAGCCTCTGCATCCCAGGAATGTATTTGTCATCATCAAGGATCAGCGGATTTCCTGTATTCTTTCCCAGTGGTGCATCAACACAAGTCACCTCCACGATGATAAGTCCGACGCCACCTCTGGCTCTTGCAGCATAATGTTCAATCACTGCATCATTGACATATCCGTCGTCCGACCGATTCATCCCCATAGCGCTCATGACGATTCTGTTTTTTAGTTTCACATTTCCGATGCTGCCCTTAGAAAAGAGCATGGGATATTTGTTATTCATGATTCTAGTGCTCCTTATTGTAAATCATTCCATCTTTAAAACATACGTTTTTGGGGTGTCAATATTTATCATACAGAATCGATATTGTCTTTTGCAACAAAAAGCATTTTTTCCAATCATATAGCCTTCTATAGTGCACTGAGAATGTCGTCTGCATATCTTCTTTAATTCTGAATAAAGCATTTTTGACTCTGAATTTTCAAACCAGATCGTACTAATTTCTGTCGGAAATATAGCTGTTTCATTATAAATTCCACCGATATCTGCTATCACTGAAGAGCTGTTCAGCATCTGGTCTATAAAAAAGATATTTTCATCTTGTATCAGATCATTTTTTCGTTTTTGCGGAATTACATGCTCAGGGCATACAAGCCATTGATTACCAAGATGCCTTCCATGAACATTTACACCAAAAAAATCCTCTTTCGTTATATCCAGTACTTCTGTCAGTTTATTTGACCGGCCACATTTAAAGTAATGCACTTTCATATTTTTTTGAAATTCTGAAAAGA
>CAVAVU010000042.1:0-3678 GCA_963592205.1 bacterium | reverse complement strand
TTGCCGACAAATCTTCCTTTGTTGCAAATATTCTGAAACTTCTTGATGTCATATCCACGCCTCCTGCACGCTCCAACTCTTCACTCTTTACAGCAAGTGCATTATTTTTCCATAGCTAATAATTCTTTCAATTCTCCAATGATTCTTTCCAGTTCGTCATCTGATAGCGGATATTGTCCAGCTTCTCTGTATGCGATCGCTTTCTCCAATTTTAATAACCTCCAGCCTCTCGCCCCTGCTTTACTGCCATACTCAAGACAGTTTTGAATATTTTCATCTAGCGTTTCAGTAAACCACTCCACGCCATTGCTATACAGTTCCGGATGTCTGTATTGATTCACAAAGCTTATAAGCTTCTGAATTTCATTCAATTCTCCGTTTTCCCGAAGAATCCTTGCTTTCAAGGCAATATGCATGGTCTTTGTTATCCCACAATGTATAATTGCCATCAAATTCTTCATTTGCAAACAAATCACAGACAGCGGCTGCCTCCTTGGTATATCCGTAAATATATAACCACACAGCTAATTCCGTGACAAATCCTGTATCTTTTTCTGATTTCATGTTGCACTTTTTCAATAATTTTTTGCAGTCTCTTTGAACACCTTTTTTATCGATATTTGCCATAATATTCTGAATAAGTTCATTTGTCGTCTGTACATGATCCATAAAATATTACCTCATTCTAAAATTTGAACAAATGCTTTTCTATCCGTTTCTCTTTGCTAAATACCGTTCCAGAATACTTTCCAAAAACGGACTATTATGAGGTCTTCCACCAAACGTTTCATACGCCCAGATAATCTCCCTCTCTACTTGTCCATATTCTGCTTTTGCCAGCACATCGTATTTAAAATTGACCTTAAAATCTCCTGTATTCTTTACAGAAATGCACATCTGTTCCCAGGCTTTGTGATTGTTTCGAACGAAGCAATCATATATTTTAAGTAATACGGAATCTATTGCATCACTACATCGTCCATTATATCCATCTAAATCAAAACATTTAATATATCTATTATCCTGACTTCCTTTCACAAAAAACACAGATGACCAACTGTGTTTTCCCGATTCCACTTCTCCCAGATAATGAAACTCTTCCCATTCCATAGGAATTGTAGATATGATAGTATTAGCCAATTCACCATATAAACTATCCAATGTACGCTCAAATGTATCATCCGTTTTTGTCTCTACTACTGTTTCAGTTTTTTCGTTTACAGATTCAATATTCTTTTTCTTGAACTTATCAAATAATCCCATGCTCTACTCCTCTCCTATATTAAACATTCTTTACAGTTAATCGATCTCTTTCTTATGCATGTAATGTATTCCAATATGACCAATTCCAAGAATAATCGCTGAACATATTACAATTACATTCTCCGCATAAATTCCTAACAATAATACCGCCATAACCGGAAGTGTCGCCCCGCCAACGGGAATCCCACAAAGGAGCTATAATAATCTTTCATCGTTTTGGAAGTCTTGAAATAAAAGCCATGCTATCATTACCACAAGCAATACCGTTCCAAAAGCTAATATTGTTTTATTTTTTGCTTTTTTATCCCTCACATCAAATCCCTCATATTGATCCTAAATTCCCAAACCAACTTTTTCAGTCTCAAACATCTCTATCAGCTTTTCTCCCATTACAACAATTTCATGTTTCCAGGGATGACCGAACAGTCCATATTTCCATTCCTTATCAACAAAGAAATGATAATCACCATTTGGATAATATGTAGGAAAATACACCTGACACTTTCTCTCAGAATCATACCATTCGTACTCAAATGGAATCCGCTCCTTTGACGAAAAAGCAAAGCAGTCATGCTGCCAATCAAGCGCATACATTTCATCATCTACCAATTCTTTAAAAAAAGAATTAATAATATGTTCCTGTTCAGCTGTCCAAGGCGTATCCTTGTGGTACGCTCTGCTTTCACCTAGAATTTTTATCCACTCACTTTGAAGGTCCATCCCAGGCTTGAATTTGTATACATCATACATCTTATTCCACAAGAAATTTTCTATATCATTCGAAACAATATTCAACAGTTTAGTCTCCCCTTTGTGTTATAAATACAGGCTTATTTCGCAATTTACATTTCACACTCAGTATAACACAAAACCGCTGTACATCTATCGTAAATACACTCCCCACAAAATTTTACTTGACTATATTTTATTTTTTCTGTTAGAATACAAAAGCTGTAAAAAATGAATATAAAGACACGAACAAGACAATAAATGTCACCAATCCACTGTCAGACGGATTGGCGCGTTTATTGTCTTTTTTTATGTCAGAAAGGATGAACTATGATTATTACAATTAGCAGGGAAACCGGAAGCGGTGGCCACACAATAGGAAAAATGCTTGCCGAACAATTAGGATATGATTTCTATGACCGTGAACTGATTTCACTTGTAGCAGATGAAATGCATCTGGATAAAGAAACAGTTGCGGAAAACGGTGAAAATATCTCAGACAAAACTTATATTGATATGGTAACTGGATTTGTTCCATTTTCAAGAAAAGATAAGGTTCCTGTGGATAAGATCCAGGAAACTCAGCAGAAAATCATTCAAACGATTGCCAACAAAGGAAATTGTGTCATTGTAGGCAGAGGCGCTGATCATATATTATCGGATAACGCCGATACATTTCATGTATTCATTCACGCCAATATGGAACACAGGATAGCAAGAGTGCAGCGTCACGAAGGGATTTCCGGAGAAGAAAGCAGAATCCGGAGAGAACTTGAAGTGAAAGATCATTCCAGAGGAATGCTTTATCAGTTTTTCACCGGGAGAGAATGGGGACACGTGTCAAACTATCATCTTTCCATAGATACAAGCGTATTTACCAAGACTCAGGCTACTGAGATCATTCTTAATGCAATTCAGAAATACAACGGAGGAAGAACAAATGCCTAGAACTAAAGGAGAATCTATATTTTTTACTGCCATCACTGCATGGATGATGGTATATGTTATGACGTTATATAATACCGTGCTTGCAATGGGAACATTTACCAATATCACATTTTTAATTGCCCTGAAAGGAATGTGGATCGAGTATATCATCATCGGATTGCTTGCATATTTTGTATCCGGCAATTTAGCCAAAATGTGTGCATTCCGGGTTGTGCAGCCGGGAGACCGTCCTGTTTTTATCATTTTTGCAATACAGATCTTTACCGTGATCTGGCAGGTTGCATTTGCAAGTGTGATTGGCGTATATCACGGACATGGATTTACCGGCAATTTTTTACCGGATTATCTCACAACCTATTGCAAAAATTTTATTATGGCGCTCCCGCTGCAGCTGATCATTGTCGGTCCTCTCACAAGACTGATATTCCGAACATTATTTATCAAACGTCCGAAGGTGAAAGATACCAATGAGATTCAAAATGAAGATGCGCAGATTGTTAAAAGAACAATGTAAACTATTGTTCTTTTAACATCTCTTCCATCGTATGCCACCCCAGGACGGTGTGAAATTTTTTCTGTAAATTCAGATCTTCTATGATAATTGATGCGGCTTAACAGCAGATTTCTGTGGTTAAGCCGTTGTTTATTTAATAGCAAAAATAAGCTGGTATGTCAAGAGCGCCCAGAGAATTCTGGGCGTATATTTACTCTTGATATTCCGGCTTTTATTGCTATATC
>CAVAVU010000041.1:0-14615 GCA_963592205.1 bacterium | reverse complement strand
CAATAGTATGATTATGGAGCCTTCTTTGTAATTCCATGCGCCGGTTGTTTTTAGCATGAATAATATAAATAAAATATGAATCAGATCCAGTAATAATATCTTGTTTCTATATAACATAATATTCACCTTCAATTCGATAGCTATATGCTTATTTTTACCGAATGTCTGGTAAAAAGTCAATGGTCTTAAAAAGATAAAACTAGTTGATTCCACCAAAGAGAGAGATGGCTTTTTTTGCATTCTCAGTCACTGCCTGCATACCGAGCATTGCGATGTCCCGGTAGTAGATCTCGCTGTCGCAGTTGATCTTGCGCACACCGTGCTGGATAACCTGTGTATAATCGTCTTTACTGATGTCGGGTTCACCGTTCATGACAAGAGGGACAGGAAGTCCGGAATCAGTGTTCTTTACGTGCTGGAGTGCACCGTAGGAACAGGCCAGGGCGCTGATGCCGGTGGCGTCGATAAAGCCACGTACGGCTTCTGTGGCATCCTGTTTGGGGATGTCAGCAGGGGCAACACCTTCGACGGAAGCAAAACGGCGGGATGCCATGTGTACGACCGTTTTGGTATTTTCTATATTTTCTTCATAAGGAAGGGACGAACCATCATAGGTAACAGAACTGAAACCGATGATCAATGCCTGACGGATGTAGTTGATCGTCATGCCGTGATCCAGATGGACGCAGACCGGAACGGTGGCTTTTTCAGCCATATCTACCATAAGAGGTCCGATCTTGGCAAGTGGCAGCTCTTTTTCATTTTCCTGCGAGTGCATGATGATTACCGGAAAGCGGAGTTCCTGGGCAGCATCGAGAACTGCAGTAAGGTTATCTTTGCTCAGAATGTGAAATGCTCCGATAGCACATTTGTTGGCTTCTGCATAACTCAAGATTTCTTTCAGTGTGACTAACATTTTCCGGTCTCCTTCCTGTATATTTGTATTTCTTAGTGTTTTGTTCGAATATATGATAGATAGAATTGCGTGAAAATGCAATAATGGTTTATAATATTGATATTAAATCGGAAATAGGACGAAAAACGTGCAAAAACAATCAATTATAAACTGGAGAGAGAAGAATGATACCTTATGAACGTCATGAAGCAATTATGAATCTGTTACGTGAAAAAAAGTATGTTCGGACAGAACAGCTTAGCAAGGCACTCTATGTAAGTGTGGCTACGATCCGGCGGGATCTTGCGGAAATGGAAAAGAGTGGATTCTTACAGCGGGTCAGTGGCGGAGCGCGTGTGATCGAAGAGCCGAAGGACAGACCGGTGGAATATATGGTGACGGAGAATGTGCGCAGAAAAAAGCATATCGCCAGACTTGCATCCAGGTATCTGCGGGATGATCAGAGAATCTCAATGGATGCCAGTTCGACGGCATTGCAGTTATGTCCGTATCTGGAACGGTATAATAACCTGAATATCCTGACGAATGGCCTGTATACGGCATTGGAACTGACGAAGATTGATACGGTAAACGTCCACATTATCGGCGGTAATATGAATAAGATTCTGTTAGATACAAAGGGAACAGATACCATTTTCCAGATCGGAATGCATCACAGCGATGTCGCATTTATTTCCTGCAGAGGCCTTACGGCAAGGGGGAGTTATGATCCAAATGATGATGAGACAGCTGTGAAGCGGGCGTTTGCGGAGAATTCCACACGTGTCGTGCAGCTGGTAGACAGCAGTAAGTTTAATAAGACGTTCCTGAATGTCAGTCTTACGTATGACATGATCCATGCAGTGGTTTCTGACGCACCGCTTCCAGAGGACATTCAGGAGGTCTGTAGAAATAAAAATGTAGAAATGTTGTGGTAATTATCGTCTGTATCAGACGAGGTTGATCAGTACGACACCGAGACCGATGATGCCGGTGGCGATGTACTGGCGTTTGTTCAGTGTCTCGCGAAATACCAGATAGTTAATGATATTCACTAACAGGATCAGGCTGGCGCTGTAGGTCGGATAGACGATGTACGCCGGGAGTCGTGATGCAGCCCGTAGCAGGAACAGCGTGCAGAGCTGGTTCGGGATTCCGACGCCGATACCGATCAGTGCATCCTGCAAACTCATATGAGGTTCCTTCTTAAAGAAGAGCAGGATACTGATAACAAAAGCAGCAAGGAATGTGTACAGCACGAAACAGGTCTGGCTGTCTGCACCGTTATACCGGCTGAATACTTTGGAGATCGTATCCAGTGTACCGCCCAGTAAGAATACCAGGATCAGTCCGATATTGAAGTCCGGGCGATCGGCGCTGTCTCCGCTGTTCATGAATATGATAGCGAAGATGCAGAGCAGGAGTCCGGGAATCTGCACGATCTGCGGAATCTCATTAAAGAGAAAGATGGACAGAATCGTAGGGATCAGGATGCCCAGTCTGTTAAATGTAGTTGTCAGCGGAGCACCATTTCTCCGGATACTGATCTGAATCAGTACCAGTGCCGCAAGGAAGCCGATACCATTCACGATACCGGCGCCCCATGTCACTGCATTGCCGCTCCAGATCAGGGATTTGTCTTGTAACAGCAGGAGACTGATCTGGCTTCCTGCCAGATAATTCCAGATATTCAGTGCATAACAGTTTCCATCGTGATGCTCCGAATAACGCATCAGGAATGTCATGCACAGATTTGCACAAATGGCAGCAATCAGATAAATCATATGTATAGTCTCCCGGAATTAGAGCTTTTCTTCACGCATGAACTGAGCGTTGGTTCCATTGATCGCAAAGAACTCGTCAGCGGCACGTTTGCCGATATCATCCGGGCAATCATTCATCTTAGACATATATTCCATCTCATCTACATTGACCAGCTTGTGGTCTTTCATGACGATTTTACCATTTACAACAGACAGCACGACCTCTTCGCCTCTTGCGCTGTATACGATATTCGGCACCATATTGCGCATTGGATAGGTGTAGATTGGCAGCATAGACGGATGCATATAGTCAATAGCGATAAAGTCAGCGCATTTACCGACTTCCAGAGAACCGATGGTGTCATCCAGTCCCAGTGCCTGTGCGCCTTCGATGGTAGCCATGCGGAGCGCACGCCATGCAGGAAGTACCTCTGGGTTCGTGTATTTAATCTTGTTGAACAGAGCAACAGATTTCATTTCGCTGATAATGTTGTGGCAGTTATTGCCTGGTGCCTGGTCAGAACCAAGGGCAACCTTTCCGCCTGCCTCCTGGAATGCAGTTGACGGAGGTACAATGCCGTCGATGATACCGATGGAGCCAGGGCATACGATCATGCCGGCACCGCTCTTGGCGATGATCTGGGCTTCTTCATCCGTACAGTCTGTCAGATGTACAGCGATCAGTGTGCTGTCCAGGAAATTCAGATCCTGCAGGAACTGGGTAGGACGCTTGCCGTAACGCTGCTCGATCTGGTATGTCTCACGGTCACCCTGCTGGGTATGCATATGGATCTTGGTGTGGCGTTCTTTGGCAATCTTCTGAATTTTTAACAGCAGTTCCGGACTTACAAAGTCGGCACCCTGTGGTCCGAACAGAACCTTAAAACGACCACCGTCGTAACCATTCCATTTATCATAAAGAGCGATATTTTCATTCAGGCTTGCTTCGCCCATGGCATCGTCAAATTCATAGAGTTCGCCAGGATTGTAGACTCTTCTCTTGGCAGAACGGATCATGTGTGTGATATTTCCACGGGTACCGAGCTTGGCGATAAAGTTGCAGGATGCAGTCATATCTGCTTCATAGTCGCCCATGGTAGTGGTTCCGGCTTTGGCAGCTTCAATGAGAGCGACCGGGCAGCCGATGTCTTTCTGTGCCTGAGTGGCAGCGTTGTCAAATGGCTGCAGTCCATACATCATCCAGTTGTTGGTATCCTGAGCCAGTCCGCGCATGATGTTGCAGCTTGTGTGCATATGCGCATCGATGAATCCCGGCAACAGGATGTGATGGCTCATATCAAGCTGTTCCTCAGCTTCGTACTGGTCAGATACTTTGTCAATGTCTACGATGTCAATAATCTTGCTTCCGTCTACAACAAGTGCTTTCTTTTCTTCATAGCCGACGCCTTCACCTTTCATGGTGTAAATGTGAGGTGCGGTTACGATCAGATCTACTTTTTTCATGGTTAGTAATTCCCCTTTCTTAGTAGTAAGTTGTTGGAGGTTCCTTAATCGAGCAGGCTGATACCTGCTCGATGTGCAATTAATGTTATCTCGCCTGTCGGCTCGATGAACATTGGCCGCCATATAGAAATTCGTGCGAGCACGATTTCTGCATAGCGGCTTATTGCACAAAAGACGCGCGAAGCGGCTCAACAGATACCGCCCGCGCGTAAATATGCATGTTTGAATAATTTAGACTGCAGCGGATGCTTTTGCAGCTTTCTTTTCGTATTTACTCTTTGTCAGTTTTGTCTCTGCTATAAGTAATACTACTACAAGTACAGCCATCAGTGCAATGCTTGGATAGTACAAATGTGTCAGTCCGCCAAACAGATAAGAGATGAATGCGGATACACCGATCGTCAGTCCGTAAGGAAGCTGTGTAGACACATGCAGGATGTGATTACATGAAGCTCCGGTAGATGACAGGACAGTTGTATCAGAAATCGGTGAACACTGGTCTCCAAACAGACCACCACTGATAACGGCTCCGATTACGTATGGGAGTGGAATGTTAAATGCAACAGCCATTGGAAATGCGATTGGCATCATGATAGACCATACACCCCAGGAAGAACCGGTTGCAAATGAGATCAAGGCACCGAATGCAAATACAATGGCAGGTACCAGACCGGCTGTCAGATGAGTCTCTACGATACCGGCAAGGTAAGCACCAACACCCATAGTACTGGTAACTGATCCCATAGACCATGCCATGATCAGGATGAACGGTACGCTGATCAGATTGGTCATGCCCTGGATGAATCCGTTAAATCCTGCATTTACATTGAACAGTCCGGTTGCAACTCCTACAACGCCGGCTACGATGGAGCCAACCATGAATCCCATGGTAATCGCAAGAGTAATACTTGCATTCATAAATGCACCTCTGAGACCGTTTGCACCGATATCACCTGTGACAAAAATGGTGGCGAAAATGGTAATGAACAGTCCGAGCATTGGAAGCAGGAAGTTAATCAGACGAAGATTGTAGTCCTCCGGCAGTTCCACATCTTTTTCCGGAACCAGCGGTGTCAGTCCTTCCGGAAGTGGTTCGCCTGTCTCTGCACAACGCTTCTCTTCTTCGTACATCGGTCCGATGTTCAGTCCGAAGATGGCTACTAAGAATACAGCGATCATAGCGAAAAGGCTGTACATATTGAATGGGAACATCTTAATATATAAGCCCCATTCATTTCCTTTCAGTCCGGCAGCAGCAAGTTCGGTAGCAATCAGTCCTGAGATAAATGGTCCATAACTGCTGATCGGTGAGAAGGAAGCGAGGTTACATCCCAGAGAGTCAAGCATGTAAGAAAGCTTTGCTCTGGATACGCGTACACGGTCTGTGATCGGACGCATAATTGTTCCGAGGATCAGGCAAGGCTCTGTGTAGCAGAAGATAAATGCGCTGAGAGCGGTGATAACCTGTCCTTTTTTCTGTGTATTGATAGATTTGGTAACCAGCTTCGCAAATGCTTCAGCGGCTCCTGTTATTTTCAACATGTAAGCAAATCCACCAGCCATGGTAACCAGAACCAGAAGTCCGGCATTGTATTCGCTTGCGATTGATGGAATCATGTATTCGCTGATAACAGCGGTGAATCCTGCGATTGGATTCCATCCTTTGATAATAGTTGCGCCAACCCATACAGCGATAAACAGGGACGGCAGTGTCTGGTTGGTCTTCAATGCCAGCGCGATTGCGATGATTGGCGGCAGAAGACAGATAATTCCGTAATTCATATTAATCCCTCCAATTCCTTAGATCATGAATAACAAACATCAGTAATTAACTATGACGGTTATTATGCACTCGATTATACAGAAAGTCAATAGTTTTATGCAAGAAAATACAATTGTATGAATAATTATGCATAAAATATATGCATATATGCATAAAAGCGCCTCAATATAAATTGAGACGCCCTTGTCTTACTACATATATTAATGAATATGAATAGAAATGTTATAAAAGTGTAGGAAGTTGTTTAGAAAGAATTACCTCTGTCGGCTGCAGCCTTGATGCATTCCATAACAGCACCACGCATACCGCCTACTTCCAGCTTCTCGCATCCTTCGATGGTAGTTCCGGCAGGAGAAGTTACCATGTCTTTGATCTGTCCAGGGTGAAGTCCTTTTTCGAGGATCATCTTGGAAGTTCCAAGACAGGTCTGTGCAGCCAGTCTGTAAGCTGTTGCACGAGGAAGTCCCTGTTTTACGCCGCCGTCAGCCAGGGCTTCGATAAACATAGCTGCATAAGCCGGACCGCCGCCACTGAGTGCGCACACGGCATTGATCAGATGCTCCGGAACCATTTCTACGATACCGATTGCTTCATATAATGTCTTGGCTGCTGCAAGTTCATCTTCTTTCAGGTCGTTGTCTGAGCAGAGTGCAAATGCACCTTCGTATACCATGGCTGGAGTGTTTGGCATGATACGCAGGATACGAGGAGTTCCGTCTGTCATGCTATGCAGCTTCTCAACAGATGTTCCGGCAACGATAGACATGAGTGCCTTACCGTCCAGGGATTTTTCACACATAGCCAGTGCTTCTGCTGCGTTCTGAGGCTTAACAGCCAGCAGGATAAGCTCTGATTTGTCACATACCTCTGCGTCATTGGCAGCAACGGTAACACCCCATCCGGCAGCTTTTTCACGCATCTCAGGATTAATGTCGTATACATAGACATTTTCCTTAGCGATAACGCCGCTTTCCAGTGCACCGTAGAGGATTGCACCGCCCATATTGCCACATCCGATAATTCCAAGTTTCTTTGTAATCATTTCGATCACCTGTCCTTTCTGTTACTTCATATATGTATATAGTGATGTTGGGGCGGGTCCCAAGGTCTTTCATCCACTTATGAGCAAGCTCATGTGGATTTAGACCTTTTGACCCTGGCATCATATTTACTCATGAGTGTTATGCCATTCCCAGGCATTCTCGATAGCGCCCGGTGTCTCCATCAGGAGTTTGGTGCCTTCCGCCATACATCTGGCAGCGTAGAGCATACCCTTGTGACCAATGCTCATGCCTGCCTGTTTGGCGGCAGCCCAGTGATGGAGTGGTGTGCCTTTGCACATGGTTGCTGCACTGATCGTGATCAGTGGAATCGTATGGCTGACCTGTGAAGCATCTGTGCCGATTGAGATTGGCACTGGGGCATCTTCTAACGGCTCCAGTCCAGTAAAGTATATGCCATGGTTTTCAAAGCCGGCGTCCTTGCTGATATCTGCTGCAAATGCAAGTTCTTCGTCAGTGTATTCCGGTACCGGTATACGTGTCATGGCATCGTAATAAAGTTCTGCCAGCACACGGTTGACTTTCATTTCCTTACAGCTCTTGACCAGTTCGATGTCTACGGTCGTGCCTGTCATGAGCGCAGCACCTCTTGCGCAGTCGTCTACCCGGCGGCTGGCATCCTCAGTGCGGGAGCGCTTGGCAGAACGGATAAAATAATTCGTCTTGGCAATATCCGGGACTACATTTGCCGGAATGCCATTCGGTAAATAAGCGTAATGCATACGTACATCATCAGCGACATGTTCGCGCAGATAATTGACACCGATGTTCATCAGTTCCGCAGCATCCAGCGCGCTTCGACCAGTTTCCGGTGATTTGGAAGCATGGGCGCTGATGCCGTGGAAGGTGTAATTCTTGATGTCCTGTGACTGCCAGATGTCGTTGCTGATGCGGTTACGGTCAAATGGATGCCACATGACACCCACATCCAGATCGTCAAAGACACCGGCATCATTCATGACAATTTTGCCGGACATGATCTCTTCTGCCGGACAGCCGTATACAATGATCGTTCCCTGTGCGCCGGAAGCAGTCATGTCTTCCTTGAGGGCGCAGGCTGCAGCGCAGACCGCAGTTCCCAGCAGATTGTGTCCGCAGGCGTGACCGATTTCCGGTAAAGCATCATATTCAGCCAGGAATCCAAGCATTGGTTTGCCGAAACCCCAGGCAGCAGTAAATGCGGTATCGATGCCTGCTGTCTTCCAGGTTACCTGAAAGCCCTGTTCTTCCAGGAAATCTGCCAGTCGTTTGGATGAATAAGTTTCTTGATAGGCAGTCTCCGGATGGCAGAAAATATCACTGGCAATATGGATCAGTTCTTCTTTATTAGTAGTAAGCCAGTTGTTAATAAGATTCATAAAAATAATTCCTTTCGCATAGATATAATAATGGCGGTTTTAAATGGACGGACTATACTTCAAACGGATAGATCTCTTCCATAGAAACGGTATCCAGCACATCCAGATATTCCTGACCGAAGGTGTCTACATACTCGGCGAGAGCGAGTGTGACGGCTTTCTCTCCGGCAGCGCCTAACCGTTTTGTCAGGATGCGGGTAAGGGTATGCATCAGATGTGCAGTATGGAAATTGAAATCTTTCATACAGGAGGTGCCAAGCTCCTTTTTCTTAGCGGTAAGTGCCTCATTGTCCTCAGCAGATAATGGATGTCCCCAGTCGAACTTGCAGCAGTCACCACCCCAGCTCATGGAAGTGCTGATCGGTGTACAGGTAAAGTCCGGACGGAATCCCTGATAGACAGCATTGTCTACATTGACACAGTAGTATTTGCCGTATTCGGTAATGTGGTACTTCTGCCAGGCTTCACACCAGGCACATTTGGAGATGTAGGTCTGCAGTGTCGGTTCGGTGCAGAGCTGACCGAATTCCATCTGACCCGGATAGTCAGGCTTCCATTCGCCGTAAGCCTGATTAGTCATGGTATTCAGCGGATCTCCGTGTGCTTCTGCATTCAGAGCCATGCGCCGTCCACGTTCTTTACCGTATTCGGTCATGGCATCCAGAATGGCATCCTTTCCACGGTTACCGCACAGGCGGATCGCATGCTTGGAAAGAAATGCAAACATCATTGCGTGATGTTCAATCTGACAGACTGTATGAGATGTATTCATAATAATTCCCTCCGTAGGTCATAGTCAGGGCTCGTGCCCGTTAATATGATTCAATAACAGTAGTATAGCACACATGATGGCATGTGACATCATGTTATTCAGTGCTTTTTGATTGCCTGACACTTGTAAACATGGTATATTATAATTAGATTTTTGTCATATTGAACAAAAGTTATAGAAATAAAAAGCTGGGAGTGGTGAAAATGTATCAGAAAGAATATGAACGCTGGCTGAATGCAGATCTGGAAGATGCGGATCTGAGACCGGAATTAGCGGGAATCGAAGGTAATGATGATGAGATCAAGGAGCGTTTTGCACTGGCACTGAAGTTCGGAACAGCAGGACTTCGCGGCGTGCTCGGAGCAGGAACGAACCGTATGAATATTTATGTAGTACGTCAGGCAACACAGGGACTGGCTAACTGGGTAAAGACACAGGGTGGAAGCCAGACGGTAGCGATCAGCTACGACAGCCGTCTGAAGAGTGACGTATTTGCCAAGACCGCAGCAAGCGTGCTAGCAGCCAATGGTATTCAGGTAAGAATCTACGATGCACTGATGCCGGTGCCGGCTCTGTCATTTGCAACACGTTACTACAAGTGTAACGCAGGTGTTATGGTGACAGCGTCTCACAATCCTGCTAAGTATAACGGATATAAGGCTTACGGACCGGATGGATGCCAGCTGACCGATGATGCGGCAGCAGTAGTATATGAAGAGATCCAGAAGACGGACGTGCTTACAGGTGCCAAATACATGTCATTTGCAGAAGGTGTGGAGAAGGGTCTGATCCATTTCGTAGGGGATGACTGTAAGAAAGCGCTGTATGATGCGATCGAATCCAGACAGGTTCGTCCGGGTCTGTGCAAGACAGCAGGACTGAAGCTGGTATACAGTCCGTTAAATGGTTCCGGATTAGTGCCGGTAACACAGGTATTAAAGGACATCGGCGTGACAGATATTACCATTGTACCGGAACAGGAATATCCAAATGGATACTTCACCACATGCAGCTATCCGAATCCGGAGATTTTCGAGGCATTGGAAAAAGGACTCGAATTGGCAAAAGAAAAAGGTGCAGATCTGATGCTTGCTACTGACCCGGATGCAGACCGTGTAGGTATTGCGATGAAGTGCCCGGATGGTTCTTATGAACTGGTAAGCGGTAATGAAGTAGGTGTACTGCTTCTGGATTACATCTGTGCAGGACGTATTGAGAAAGGCACGATGCCTGAGAACCCGGTAGCAGTGAAGTCTATCGTATCTACACCGCTGGCTGATGCAGTGGCTAAGCATTACGGCGTAGAGCTTCGTAATGTACTGACAGGATTCAAATGGATCGGTGATCAGATTGCCAAGCTGGAAGCTGACGGAGAAGTTGACCGTTTTATCTTTGGATTTGAGGAAAGCTACGGATATCTGGCAGGACCATATGTAAGAGATAAGGATGCCGTGATCGGATCTATGCTGATCTGCGAGATGGCAGCATATTATAGAAGTATCGGAAGTTCTCTGAAGCAGAGAATGGAAGAGATCTACAGTGAGTACGGACGTTACCTGAATAAGGTAGACAGCTTCGAGTTCCTGGGACTTACCGGTATGGACAAGATGGCATCTATCATGCAGGGACTTCGTGACAACCCGCCGACAGAGATTGGAGGCGTGAAGGTAGTCAAAGCTACAGATTATAAGAAGACCGAAGAAACCGGACTTCCGGCAGCCAACGTACTGATCTACAGCATGGAAGACGGAGCAACCGTAATCGTGCGTCCGTCAGGAACAGAGCCAAAGATCAAGACATACTTCACCACACTTGGTAAAGATCTGGCAGAAGCACAGGCAAAGAAAGATCAGTTAGCAGAAGGATTGAAACCGATTCTCGCATAAAGGAAGAATATAAAACAGGGCGTGTGAAAAAACGAGAGTTTTTTCATGCGTCCTGTTTTAGGTTCTGTCGCGTAATACTTTTACTTTACATTCATGAGGCTTTTTAGGATCATTTTTATTATAAGCAATACCGACTGCAAGGTCCATATGCACCAATGTAATAGAATATCTCATCATATGGACCGGAACTCGTCCAATGGCTGCGAAGCTGGTTGTATGTCAGAGCTCCGATAACGGAACGGGGATTGTACAACTTTGTCCCTGAGGCAGTTTCATAGCCATCGTACCATAATTCTAATCCTTCACGTGTGACCTGGGGCGATGGTTCTGTTTTAAGATATATCTGGTATAGAGCATCCACTTCTTCAACCGTTCCTGATTACAGTATCTATATTTTGGGTGGAATAAGTGTGCATAAGTAAAGGCTTTCAAAAAGCTGAATTGCTATCAACGCCCAGCTCATGGTATAATCTTCACAAAGTTATGATTCAGGCAAAGAATGAGGAAAAATGAGGATATCATCTATGAAGAACAGGATAATGCGGATAGCAATGACACTGAGCATGCTGATGATTCCGGCTCTGGTGACAGGGTGCGGATATTCCGAAAAGCAGATTCAGCAGGAGTTAAGCTATCAGGAACCGGATCAAAAAGAACTGCATGAGGAGTATCAGTATCTGGCGGAGGTCAATGAGGGCGACGAGGTTGCAACAGGACTGATCAATGAATATGGAGAGTGTGTGGTTGCGTGCATGTTCGACGAGATCACCATGGGCATGACGGATGATGGATTTCGGATCCTTGCCTACAAGTCTGTTTCTACGGATAAGCAGGGTGAATCAGAAGCAAAGCGGTATTATGTGCTGGATGAGAGAGGTCAGATACTGGAGGAGCATGGAGAAGGAATCGAAGAAGAGGGCGGCGGCTATTATGACGGAGAGGCACTGCTGGAAGAGATGGATAATTATACGCCGGTAGAGGCGGAAGATGCTGTTTCTGAAGAAGCAGAAGAAGAGACAGCAGAGGCTGATTCTGCTCCGACAGATGTCGAGATTATTACAACGGATGATGGCGATTATGAGCTGGTGTATCAGAGTGGAAAGGTATTGATATCAGATGAAGATGTGAGCGGCATGGGAGTGTCTGACATTATAAGTATGTATTTTACCAGGGACCGGAAGTATGTGATCGCAGATACCGGCAGCATATTATATGATGAAGACGAACTGCCGATTGGTGGTAATGTGCTCTTTGATCTGGAGGGCAATGTGAAGCGTTCTAATGATTATGAAAGCATTTCATATGGCGGTGACAATGGGTGGCTATGTGTGCATAACAAGAAGACAAATCAGACCGTATACCTGAACAGTGATCTTAAGACAGAATTGGATCTGGGGGATGCCTATGGAGCAGCCGGTGATTTTAAGAAATGCCTGCGGCGGCAGTAAGCTTATCCATGCACATATGATTGGATAAGGCAATCACCCGGCCGACTCCCAGTACAGCCAGTGCTGTTCCAAGACCAATGCCGATCAGCTTATGGGCAAACAGCAGACCGATTCGTGTGATTTGTTTTTGTTTTATTAGTTATTCCTTCCTTTCATTTTTGCTACAGGGTCATCCGTCACATGAGGGTGTTCAAAATGAGAGCGGTACTGATCAATCTGCTCTTTGAACAAATGAATAGCAGCTGTAGCATCCCGGTTACGGATGTGTTCCGTTGTCTGGAGCAGAGACTGATAGGTGCGTTCTCTGCCGATAAATTCACAGTAATCTGTCCAGGCGGTAATGGAAGCGGTAAAGAATGCATTCATAATCATGGGTGAAATGCAATTGCCACTAAGTGAGACAATAGCTCTCCGGTAGAGAAACAGCGTGTTAGCAAAGCTTTCGATATCTGCATTGAGGGCTTTTTTCATGTCGCCTTGCAAGATTTCCAGCCGGGCAATGTCATCTTCCGTGCGAGAGGCACAGAGAATCTCCAGAGCCGGACATTCCAGATAAATACGCACATCCAGAAGACTGGTAATCATTTTCGGATACAATGTATCACCGCGATAGCGGATGACGGCAAGAAGTGTTTCCAGATTACCGGTAAACGTATAATCTGCTACGTAGATGCCCTTTCTCGATATTACGTCCAGAAAGCCGATCCGCGCAAGTTCCCGGATGCCATCGTGGACGATGGTCTTGCTGATATTCATCTCATCTGCAAGCTCCCGCTCTGTAGGCAGCTTATCGCCCGGCTTCAGCTCGCCGGACAGGATCATTTCCTCAATCTGGGAAATGAATAATTCTTTAATGGATAAGGTGTTGATTGCTTTAAATTTCATGATAGTCACGACCTTTGAATTGATAGAGTAGCTACAAAATACAGCCATAAATTTACGGTAGCAGAGTCAGAAAGAAATGTCAATAAAGAAGTGGTCTGACCACGACCAAAAAAGAAAAAGCTGCCAGGGTACAAATTGTACCACGGCAGCAATGAATAAGTCGGTAAGCGTATTTCCTTTTATAGCTTAGTTAAATTCTTCTGGCTCTATATATTTCTCATTGGAATAGCTAAACCCATTTTGGTATTTTACAGTTAGATAAAGTGTTTCATCACCATCTGCAATCTTAACGTAGCAGATATTCTCTTTATCGAATTTGTCGGTAATCTCAATACTCTGGTCATGGTAATACACCCATACGCTTCCGTCATCGTTGTATTCTACATCTGGTGCGTTCATTTCCTGCATAATCTCATCTTCGGTAAGCGGACGCTCTGTTCCGTCAGGCTCAAGTGCTACGCCGCCACCGCCGGACTGAGAGACAGAGCCATCTTCGTTAGGGTACTCTATGGTATAAGTACCGTCATCAGAGATATTCAGGGTGGCGGTAGTCTGGTCGCCATGGATCCAAAGCTGGATCGTGCGCTGGATTCCGCCTACATTAGCGGCGTAGGCAGTGCCGGAGCCTCCAAGGACGATACAGCCGGCAATCACTGCTGCTGCGGTCTTTATCTTTGTTTTTTTTGTAATCTTGCCATATTTTCAACCTCCTGGAATGAGCGCTCTGAAGGCTGTAATACGGAAAAAGCTTTTTTATATTTTTCGTGATTAGTCATTTTCCCAATCCTCCTTTAAAGAATCCTTAAGCAGGGCTCTTCCGCGGGAAAGCCGGACCTTTACATTACTCTCTGAAAGTTTCAGGATGTTGGCAATTTCCCTGACAGAATAATCTTCATAATAAAATAAGTGGATTACAATACGGTACTTGTCCGGAAGCTTCATTACTTCCTCAAACAGATCTCTGGATTGTGGATCGGGAAAAGAAAGTGTTTCCATATAATCCTCCAGAGAGCATTTGTTTTTCCTCCAGAAAGTCCGGTTTATATTTTTTGCTTTATTGATGACCACTCGAAGGAGCCATGCCCGGATGTGCTGCTCATTTTCAAATTGTTTTCTGCTTGTGTAATACTGAACAAACGTCTCCTGAACAATATCCTCCGCGTCCATCTAGTTCTGGCAGATGCTGAAAGCCGCGGTGTAAAGATTGTTCTGGTAGAGTTGGATCAGTTGTTGAACTGGTTGTCTCATGAGAACTCCTCTTGCTGCTGATCCGTAGGAAAAGCAGCGGTCTGTTATATGG
>CAVAVU010000040.1:0-22005 GCA_963592205.1 bacterium | reverse complement strand
TATGTGGGACATTTTCCCTTGTGGTATATTAGGACATTATCACAAATGGCTCATAATCTGCTTTTCTTTTTGTAACGTTTGCTTGAAATTTTCAGATGTATATATTATCATTATTAGTAAAATCAATAGACAGGAGGAAACGAGATGTACAAGATACAGAAAGCCGAGAAGCTGAACGAGAATATCTATCTGATGGTTGTGGAAGCTCCTCGTGTAGCAAGACATTGCGAGCCTGGACAGTTCGTTATTGTTAAAATAGATGAGACCGGAGAACGTATTCCGCTGACGATCTGCGATTACGACAGAGAAGCAGGTACGATTACTATCGTATTCCAGCCGGTTGGTGCATCTACAAGAAAATTTGCTGAATTAAAAGAAGGAGATGCATTCCGCGACTTTACCGGACCACTTGGCTGTCCTTCTGAATTTGTAAAAGAAGATATTGAGACTCTGAAGAATAAGAAGATCCTGTTCGTAGGTGGTGGTGTAGGTGCCGCTCCGGTTTATCCGCAGGTGAAATGGCTGCATGAACATGGCATTGGTGCTGATGTTATCATCGGTTCCAAGAACAAAGATCTGCTGATCCTGGAGGATGAGATGCGTGCGGTATCCGGTAATTACTATCCATGTACCGATGATGGTTCTTACGGACACGCAGGAATGGTTACTACGATGGTAGAAGAACTGGTAGAACAGGGCAATCATTATGATGTCTGTATCGCCATTGGACCGATGATCATGATGAAATTCGTATGCCTCCTTACTAAGAAGCTGGAGATTCCTACTGTAGTCAGCATGAACCCGATCATGGTAGACGGTACCGGAATGTGTGGTGCCTGTCGTCTCCTGGTAGGTGATGAAGTAAAATTCGCCTGCGTAGATGGACCGGAATTTGACGGACATCTGGTAGACTTTGATAATGCCATGAAGAGACAGCAGATGTACAAGACACAAGAAGGACGTGCGTTACTGAAGCTGCAGGAAGGTGACACACATCATGGCGGATGCGGTAATTGCGGAGGTGACAACTAATGGCTGATATGTTAAAGAGAATTCCTGTCAGAGAGCAGGATGCAAAAGTACGTGCAACGAATTTTGAAGAAGTATGTTATGGATATAATAAAGAAGAGGCAATGGAAGAAGCAACACGCTGCCTGAACTGTAAGAATGCAAGATGTATCCAGGGATGTCCGGTATCTATTAATATTCCGGGTTTTGTATCCAAAGTAAAAGAAGGAGACATTGAAGGCGCTTACCAGGTGATCGGTGAATCTTCTGCACTGCCGGCAATCTGCGGTCGTGTATGTCCACAGGAATCACAGTGTGAATGTAAATGTATCCGCGGTATTAAAGGCGATGCGGTATCCATCGGTAAGCTGGAGCGTTTTGTAGCAGATTATGCACTGGAGCATGACATTAAGCCTAAGAAAGCAGAAAAGACAAACGGTCATAAGGTAGCTGTGATCGGTTCCGGTCCGTCAGGACTTACCTGTGCCGGAGATCTTGCAAAGCTTGGCTATGAAGTAACTGTATTTGAAGCGCTTCATGAGCTGGGCGGCGTACTGGTATATGGAATTCCGGAATTCCGTCTTCCAAAAGAGAAGGTTGTTAAAAAAGAGATAGAAAAGGTCAAAGAACTTGGCGTTAAATTTGAGACCAACGTAGTTATCGGTAAATCAACTACGATCGATCAGCTGATGGAAGAAGAGAAATTCGAAGCTGTATTCATCGGTTCAGGTGCCGGACTTCCAATGTTCATGGGTATTCCTGGCGAGACAGCTAACGGTGTATTCTCTGCCAACGAATATCTGACCAGAAGCAACCTGATGAAAGCATTTGATAACAATTATGACACACCAATCGCAGCAGGTAAAAAGGTTGCTGTAGTCGGCGGTGGTAACGTGGCAATGGATGCAGCAAGAACTGCACTTCGTCTTGGTGCTGATGTACATATCGTATACCGTAGAAGTGAAGCTGAGCTTCCTGCAAGAGCAGAAGAAGTACATCATGCAAAGGAAGAAGGCATTATCTTTAATCTGCTGACCAATCCGGTAGAGATTCTTACCGATGATAACGGATGGGTAAGAGGTATGAAGGTAATCAAGATGGAACTTGGCGAGCCGGATGCATCCGGAAGAAGACGTCCGGTACCGATCGAAGGATCCGAGTACGAGATCGAGCTTGATACGGTTATCATGGCACTTGGTACTTCTCCAAACCCATTGATCGCATCTACAACCGAAGGGCTTGAGACGAACCGCAGAAGATGTATCGTGGCTGAGGAAGAGAATGGACAGACATCCAAGGCTGCTGTATTTGCAGGCGGAGATGCCGTAACAGGAGCGGCAACCGTTATCCTTGCTATGGGTGCAGGTAAAGCAGGCGCAAAGGGTATCCATGAATATCTGTCACAGAAATAATCATATTACTGCATAGATTAACAGAACAGATGCCGAAATATTCGGTAATTATGAGGAGATTATAGAAATATAGTCTCCTTATTTTCTTTTGAAGTGATTTTTTAGATTTTGTCTTATAAATAACACTTTACAACTGTCTTGTCACATGTGGCGACATGTGCTATAATTGTCAACAGTGTAGCTGTAAACAGGAGGAAACAGAGATGAATATTACAGACGAAATCAAAAAATTAAAGAAAGAAAAAGACGCGGTCATCCTGGCACATTATTATGTGAGACCGGAAGTGCAGGATATCGCAGATTATATAGGTGATTCTTTTTATCTGAGCAGAGTAGCTGCAGAGCTTACCGCTAAGACAATCGTGTTCTGCGGTGTGTCATTTATGGGAGAGAGTGCTAAGATACTGAGTCCTGAGAAGACTGTATTAATGCCGGATCTTCAGGCAGACTGTCCGATGGCGCATATGGCTTATGTGGATCGTATTAAAGAGGTTCGTGAAACATACGATGATGTAGCAGTTGTCTGTTACATCAATTCCACAGCTGAATTAAAAGAATATTCAGATGTATGTGTAACATCGGCTAATGCAGTTAAGATCGTAAAGAAACTTCCAAATAAGAATATCTATTTTATCCCGGACAGGAATCTGGCACATTACATAGCTGATCAGGTACCGGAAAAGCATTTTATATTCAATGAAGGATTCTGCCCGACTCATGAACGTATGGAAGCAGACGAAGTGCTGGATGCAAAAAAGGAGCATCCGGACGCACTAGTGCTTGCACATCCGGAATGCAGACAGGAAGTTCTTGCAATCGCAGATTATATCGGAAGTACATCCGGCATTATTAATTACGCAACGGACAGTGAACATCAGGAGTTCATTATCTGTACCGAAGAAGGCGTACATTACAAACTGACACAGAATAATCCGGACAAGAAATTCTACTATCCGGCAACTGTCCCTGTATGTCCGAATATGAAGAAGAACACATTGGAAAAAGTATTGCATGTGCTGAAGACAGGTGAGAATCAGGTGCATGTAACAGACAGTCTGCGCGAGAATTCCAAGAAACCATTAGAGCGCATGCTGGAGCTTGGTAAGTAAGGAGATGTATGGAAATGGAATTTAATACCGATACGGTCATAGTAGGAACGGGAGTCAGCGGATGCTTTGCCGCATTGAATCTTCCGGAAGATATGCAGATACTGATGATCACCAAATCGGATCTGGAGAGCAGCGATTCATTTCTGGCGCAGGGCGGTATCTGTGTGCTGCGTGATGACCAGGACTATGACAGTTATTTTGAAGACACGATGCGTGCAGGACATTATGAGAACCGTAAGGAATCTGTAGATATTATGATCCGTAGTTCCCAGGAGATTATTCATGACCTGATCGGATACGGAGTGGAATTTGCGCAGCAAGACGGTAAGCTGCTGTTTACAAGAGAAGGGGCACATTCCAGACCGCGTATCCTTTTTCATGAAGATGTTACCGGAAAAGAGATTACTACAAAACTGTTACAGCAGGTAAAGAAACGCTCGAACATTAAGATTCTGGAATATACCACGATGAAAGATATTCTGGAAGATGCAGACGGCTGTGAGGGAATTATCGCAGAGACAAAAGACGGAGACACACTCACGATCCATGCAGAGCATACCATTTTTGCCAGTGGCGGTATCGGTGGCTGCTATAAGCACTCTACAAACTTTCCGCATCTGACCGGAGACGCAATCGAGATTTCCAAGAAGCATCATATTAAGCTGGAGCATCTGGATTATGTGCAGATCCATCCGACAACTCTGTATACGGAGAAACCGGGACGAAGCTTTCTGATCTCTGAGTCAGTCCGCGGCGAAGGTGCACTGTTGTATGATAAGAATGGGGAACGTTTTGTAGATGAACTGCTGCCAAGAGATGTCGTGACAAAAGCAATCCAGAAGCAGATGGAAAAAGACCATACTTCCCATGTATGGCTTTCGCTGGAACGCATTGATAAAGAGACGATCATGAAGCATTTTCCGAATATCTATGAACACTGTCTGGAAGAAGGCTATGACGTAACCAAAGAATGGATCCCGGTCGTGCCTGCACAGCATTATTTTATGGGCGGTATCTGGGTAGATAAAGACAGTCACACATCCATGAAACATCTGTATGCGGTAGGTGAAACAAGCTGCAACGGTGTACATGGTGCCAACCGTCTTGCCAGCAATTCGCTGCTTGAGAGTCTGGTATTTGCAAAACGGGCAGCGGGCAGGATTAAGTCTGAAAGAAGTGAGGAAGTAGTAGCATGAATGAGATAACAATGCGCTTACAGGCAGACCATCTGATCCTGGAAGCATTAAAAGAAGATATATCCAGTGAGGACGTAACCACTAATTCGGTTATGAAAGAATATGTAAAAGGTGAAGTACAATTGATCTGTAAACAGGACGGAATCATTTCCGGTCTGGAAGTATTTAAACGAGTCTTTGAATTGTTGGATGAAAAGACGGAAGTTAATTTCTATTGTAAAGACGGAGATGAAGTGAAGAACGGTCAGCTTATGGGTGTCGTAACAGGAGATATCCGGGTGCTCTTATCCGGGGAGCGTGTGGCACTCAATTATCTCCAGCGAATGAGTGGTATCGCGACATACACTCACTCCGTTGCAAAACTGCTGGAAGGCACGAAGATCAAGCTTCTTGATACGCGTAAGACAACTCCGAATATGCGTATTTTTGAAAAATATGCAGTACGAACCGGAGGCGGCTATAACCACCGCTATAATCTGTCAGACGGCGTGCTTCTGAAGGATAATCATATCGGAGCTGCAGGGAGCGTGACAAAGGCAGTACAGATGGCAAAAGACTATGCGCCATTTGTGCGCAAGATTGAAGTGGAAGTAGAAACGCTTGATATGGTAAAAGAAGCGGTAGATGCCGGTGCAGATATTATCATGCTGGATAATATGGATACCGATACCATGAAAGAAGCCATCCGGATCATAGGCGGAAGGGCAGAGACCGAGTGCTCCGGCAATGTGACGAAAGAAAATATCACAAGACTTACCGAGCTTGGCGTGGATTATATCTCCAGCGGAGCTCTGACGCATTCCGCACCGATTCTTGATATTTCACTGAAGAATCTTCATGCGGTGTAACAGCTGTATAACGATATCATGCAGAAAAGATTGCACGTATTGTGTGATCTTTTTTGTTTGCTAATCTTTTGTTCTGATGCTATGATTATATATTGATGTCCGGGTCCCAAGATGCCCCCCGACATCATATACGGTATCGTCAATAATATGAGAATGGAGACTTCTATGAAAATAACATTGATAACTGTTGGAAAGATCAAAGAGAAATATCTGAAAGATGCGATCGCGGAATACAGCAAGCGGCTGAGTCGTTACTGTAAGCTGGAAATTGTGGAAGTGGCAGATGAAAAGACGCCGGACAATGCCAGCGACACCGTAGAAGATGCCATCCGTGATAAAGAAGGAGAACGGATTCAGAAGTACATAAAGGAAGACGCTTATGTTATCACACTGGAAATTGGCGGAAAAATGCTGACGTCCGAGGAATTATCGGAAAAGATCGAAAAGCTTGGTGTGCAGGGAACCAGTCATATAATCTTTATCATAGGCGGCTCGATCGGTCTTGGAAAAGAAGTATTGAAGCGCTCGGATTATGCATTAAGCTTTTCAAAAATGACATTTCCGCACCAGCTAATGCGTGTCATTCTGCTGGAACAGATCTACCGCAGTTACCGGATCATGAATCACGAGCCATATCATAAATAAGATTATATGAATCTCACTATCTAAATAGTGAAAGCAGTAAAAAGAAACAGGAGAGAATCGTATGAGTGAAAATAAGGATTTTTTGGAAAAAGAACCAATAGGTAAATTATTGTTGAAGCTTGCACTGCCAACGCTGGCAGCACAGCTTATTAATATGCTGTACAACATTGTAGACCGTATCTATATCGGACATATTCCGGGCATCGGCGCAGCAGCACTGACAGGTGTTGGTGTCTGTATGCCATTGATTTTGATCGTGTCTGCATTTGCTGCACTGGTTGGATATGGCGGTGCACCACGTGCATCCATCTATATGGGAAAGAAAGAACAGCACACTGCCGAACAGATCCTTGGCAACTGTTTTGCGTTGCAGATCATTGTATCACTGATCCTTACCGTGATCCTGCTGAAATGGAACCGGAGTCTGTTACTTGCGTTTGGTGCAAGTGAGAATACAATCGGGTATGCTTCCAGTTATATGAATATTTATTCGATCGGAACGATATTTGTGGAACTGACACTGGGTATGAATGCATTTATTACTGCACAGGGATTTGCTAAGACTGGTATGTATTCTGTGCTGATCGGTGCGGTCAGCAATATTATTCTGGATCCGGTCTTTATCTTTGGTCTGCATATGGATGTGCGCGGTGCAGCTCTCGCAACGATCATATCTCAGGCATTGTCCTGCATCTGGGTTGTGGCATTCCTGTGCGGAAAGAAGAGCTTTATCCGGATACGCAAGGAAAACCTCCGACTGATTCCGGGAATCATATTACCATGCCTTGCGCTTGGTCTTGCAACATTCATCATGCAGGCAAGCGAGAGTGTCATTTCCATCTGCTTTAATTCTTCATTACAGAAATACGGCGGAGATATTGCAGTAGGTGCGATGACGATTCTTACAAGCGTTATGCAGTTTGCCATGCTGCCATTACAGGGACTGTCCCAGGGCGCACAGCCAATCATCAGTTACAATTACGGAGCATCCAATGCAGACAGAGTAAGAGCTGCGTTCTGGCTACTGTTGAAGATCAATATGATCTATGCGACGGTACTCTGGGCATTGGTAATGCTGATACCAGGCGTATTTGCAGGAATTTTTACATCCAATGCGGAACTGATCAAATTCACGATTCCTGCTATGCGGATCTATATGGCAGTCATGTTGCTGTTTGGAATCCAGATTTCCTGCCAGATTACATTTAACTCATTGGGAAAGGCAATGGAGTCAATCATTGTCGCAGTGGTCCGCAAGTTCATACTGTTGATTCCGTTAATCTATATTGTGCCGATGATCTGGAGTTCCAATCGCACGATGGCGGTCTACATGGCAGAGCCGGTTGCGGATTTCATTGCGATTACATTTACGGTACTGTTATTCCGGGTGCGTTTTAAGGATGCATTGGTAAAGATACAGGCATCGGATGAAAAATAAATGAGACTGTCTTGCATTTTTGTAAAACAGGCAGTATGATGTAAGAAATTGTGAATTTAAGGAGGCTGCATCAGCATGAAAAGGATAACAGAAGATATATATTACGCAGGCGTCAATGATCATCAGGTAGATCTGTTTGAAGGACAGTTCGTTGTACCGAACGGTATGGCATATAATTCCTATGTGATCATGGATGAGAAGATTGCGGTAATGGATACGGTAGATGTGAATTTCGGTGAGGAATGGCTTGCCAATGTAGCAGAGATCCTTGGCGACAAAAAGCCAGATTATCTGGTGGTTCAGCATATGGAACCGGATCACTCTGCAAATATTACCAAATTTGTAGAAGCATATCCGGAAGCGAAGGTTGTAGGTAATGCCAAGACATTCCAGATGATCGAGAACTTCTTTAACTTAGATCTTGCTGACAAGAAGGAAGTCGTGGCAAACAACGGTACACTTTCTCTTGGAAGCCATGAATTGACATTTGTATTTGCACCAATGGTACACTGGCCGGAGGTTATGGTCACTTACGACAGCAAGGACAAAGTTCTTTTCTCTGCTGATGGATTCGGTAAATTCGGCGCACTGGATGTGGAAGAAGACTGGGCTTGCGAAGCGAGAAGATATTATTTTGGAATCGTCGGTAAATACGGCGCTCAGGTACAGGCGTTGTTAAAGAAAGCTGCTGCTCTGGATATCGAGATTATCTGCCCACTCCACGGTCCGGTACTGACGGAGAACCTTGGTTACTATCTTGATCTTTATCAGACATGGTCTGCTTATGGCGTGGAGACAGAAGGTGTTATGATCGCATATGCATCTGTCTACGGCAATACAAAGAAAGCTGCCGAACTTCTCGGAGAAGAACTGAAAGCGAACGGATGCCCGCATGTAGTCGTTGCTGACCTTGCAAGAGAAGATATGGCAGAGTGTATCGAAGACGCGTTCCGTCATGGCAAGCTGGTACTTGCAACCATTACTTATAACGGTGGCGTATTCCCGTTCATGCAGACATTTATCGATGGACTGAAGGAGCGTAACTTCCAGAACCGTACCGTTGGAATTATTGAAAATGGTTCATGGGCTCCGGTTGCGGCAAAGAATATCAAGTCTATGATGGAAGGCTGCAAGAATCTTACCTGGACAGAGGCTGGCGTAACGATCAAGTCTGGTGTAAAGGAAGAGACGAAAACACAGGTCAAAGCACTTGCAGATGAACTGTGGAGCAAATAATAACTACAGAACAATATAGTGGAATAGTCGGATAAAGCCGCGCATAGGATATTACAAAACTATGTGTGGCTTTATTTTATGAAAGAAAAGCTGATTAATTATATGTCGGAAGCAGCAGAGATGCCAAAGGATGTAGCGTTAAAGGCACCCATTCTGACACTTACCGGGCGTACAGAACTTACGATAGAGAATTACCGGGGAATTCAGGAATATTCGGATCTGCTGATCCGGGTGCAGACCGGGTGCGGTGAAGTGCGTATAAAAGGCAAGAATCTGTGGATTGAATATTATACTAATATGGAAATGCTCATACGCGGACAAATTCTTGCTGTCGAATTTAAAAACTGAGGAGTGACTGTACGTGATTGACAAGATCATAAATTATTTTAAAGGTAGCTTACGCATCCGCATTACAGGTTACTCTCCGGAGCGGTTTTTAAATACCTGTATATATCGGGGCATCTATATCTGGGATATTCAACCGGTTCGGGACGATTATGAAATGAATATCCGTATCTCAGATTTTCGAAAGCTGAAACCGATTCTGAAAAAGACAGGAGTTCGTGCTGTGATCATAAAACGGTATGGATTCCCGTTTTTTCTGTTCCATCACAAAAAAAGAAAGGTGATGTTCGGTGGAGCAGTGTGTGCAGCCTGTTTCATTTACATCATGTCTCTGTTTATCTGGCAGATCGATATTACCGGGAACCGCAGATACACGGATGAGGCACTGGAGGAATTCCTTGCAGAACATAAGATACGTCCAGGCATCCGGGTATCTGACATAGACTGTGCGGACATTGCTACATTACTGCGAAAATCCTATAACAGGATCATCTGGGTATCTGTATCCGTAGAGGGCAATAAATTAAAGATAAGAGTCCGGGAAAATGAAGATTCCGGTGACGAAGTTACTCCTGCGGAGGCTCATAATGCCGAAAATACCGATAACGCAGTCATACAGCAGAACGGCAATGATCTGGTTGCAGAACAAAGCGGCATCATAGAAAACATGATCGTGCGTAAAGGAATTCCGCTCGTGAAAGAAGGAGATACTGTGGAAAAGGGACAGATCCTCGTGAGCGGTGCTGTACCTGTAATTAATGATGCCGGAGAGACAACAGGCTATCAGTATCAACAGTCAGATGCGGATATCCGTGCACAGACCATTCTGGCATACGAAGATACTGTAAATGTACAATACGCAGAAAAAGTATATTATGATTTTCAGAAGCAAGAACCGTATGTTCAGATTGGTGATCTGTATCTCTGCACCGGCAATCCGGATATCACATCGGATCTGGCAGAAATCTATACGATTGAGAAAAGTTTTTCTGCCGGAGAACATTTTTCATTCCCGATACGAATCGGAAGCCGTATCAGCCGTTACTATCATATAGAAGAAAAAAAGCATACCGAGAAAAGCCTGCAGCAGATCTTAAGCCGAAACTATCAGCATTTTACGGATACTCTGGAGAAAAAAGGGGTAGAAATTATCTCGAATGATGTTAAAATATACACAGGGCGCGCTTGCGCCAGGGCTTCCGGACAGCTTTATGTCATTACCGATATTGGCGTCTAGCAGCCGATCAGTATTATGGAGGATAACACAGATGGGGATGATTGAAACAACAGTAGATATTCCTGCTGAGCATCAGGCAAATGTATTCGGACAGTTTGATGCATTTGCAAAGAAAATAGAACGAACGCTGCATGTCACGCTGATTGCCAGAGACGATACCGTGAAGATTCTTGGTGAAGAGGCTGTGGCACTGCAGGCCAAAAGCGTACTGGAGCAGCTCACGGCTCTTGCAAGACGGGGCAACCAGATTCAGGAGCAGAATGTGAATTACACGCTTGCTCTTTCCATGGAACAGAGTGAGGGAAAGGTACTTGAGATTGATAATGACATTATCTGTCACACTTTGCAGGGAAAGCCGATTAAGCCAAAGACACTCGGACAGAAGAAATATGTCGATGCGATCCGAAAGCAGATGATCGTATTCGGACTCGGACCTGCCGGAACCGGTAAGACCTATCTTGCAATGGCGATGGCAATTACTGCATTTAAGAATAATGAGGTGGGACGGATCATTCTGACAAGACCTGCAATCGAAGCGGGAGAGAAGCTTGGCTTCCTGCCTGGAGATCTACAGAGTAAGATCGACCCATATCTCCGCCCGTTATATGATGCGTTGTATCAGATCATGGGAGCGGAAAGCTTTCTTAAGAATTCAGAAAAAGGTCTGATTGAAGTCGCACCGCTCGCTTATATGCGAGGACGTACGCTGGATAATGCGTTCATTATTCTGGATGAGGCGCAGAATACCACACCGGCACAGATGAAGATGTTCCTGACACGTATCGGTTTTGGCTCCAAAGTAGTCATTACCGGAGACTCTACCCAGAAAGACCTGCCGGCAGGGCAGACATCGGGACTGGACGTGGCAATTAATGTAGTAAAGAAGATTGAAGAGATCTCAGTATGCAAGCTTACCAGTAAGGATGTTGTCAGACACCCGCTCGTACAGCAGATTGTAAAAGCATACGAAGATTATGAGTCAAAGAAGTCACGCAGCAGAGAACACAGTAAGAGGAGAAATTAATATGACATTGAATTACGAAGAAGAGGGCGAGGTAAAACTTCCGATTGCATGCGAAGAACTTGCAAAGGCCGTGATCGAAGCAGCACTTGATTATGCGGACTGTCCTTATGAAGCAGAAGTGAATCTGCTGCTTACTACAGATGAAGAGATCCATCAGATGAATAAAGAACACAGAGGGATCGACCGACCGACCGATGTACTTTCGTTTCCGATGATCGAATACGAAGAAGCGGGACAGTTTGATTTCTTAGAAGATCAGTATGACTGCTTTCATCCGGAGACCGGAGAACTCTTATTAGGTGATATTGTAATCTCTAAAGATCGGGTGATCGCGCAGGCAAAAGAGTACGGACATGAAATAAAACGAGAATATGCTTTCCTAATTGCGCATTCTATGTTACACTTATTCGGTTATGACCATATGGAAGAGGAAGAACGTAAGACGATGGAACGTATGCAGAATGAGATTCTGAATGCACTGAACATCGTTCGTTAGAGGAAAAGATTATGTCGAAGAAAAAAGAAAACAGTTTTCTGATGCAGGGAGCTATCCTCGCTGCCACTGCATTAATTACAAAGATTATCGGACTGGCTTACCGTATTCCGGTAACCAACATTATGGGAGCCGAAGGAAATGGATACTACGGAATGGTATTTCAGGTGTACAACCTGGCACTGATGCTGACTTCCTACAGTCTGCCGACGGCAGTATCCAAACTGGTATCCGCAAGAGTCGCTACCGGACAGTATCGCAATGCATACCGCGTGTTCCGCGGAGCAATGACCTTCGCAATTGTGGCCGGAGGTATAGTAACTGCGATCGTATTTTTTGGTGCGGGATTTATTGCAACGGATATTATGAAGATGGATCTGTCTGTCTATGCATTACGTGTGCTGGCACCCTGCATTCTGGTGGTTGCATTCCTTGGTGTATTCCGTGGATTTTTCCAGGGATTTGGCACTATGATCCCGACTGCTGTCTCACAGACGGTAGAGCAGATTATCAATGCGATTGTTAGTATTGTCGGTGCCTATATGTTATTGAAGGTTGGACAGAATTCAGTATCAGGAGCTGATAAGAAGTCCTACGGAGCAGCTTATGCTGCGGCAGGTGCTACACTTGGAACCGTTGCCGGAGCATTGGCAGCGTTGGTCTTTCTGATCCTGTTATTTTGCGTGTTCAGAAAGAATTTCAAAAAACAGATAAAGCACGATACCGAGCATCGCACCGAAAGCAATAAACACATTGCAAAAGTATTGCTTTTTACTATTGCACCGGTTATTTTGAGTGCTACTGTGTACAATATCAGTAACCTATTAGACCAGGCGGTGTTTACCAATGCCATGGCTGCACAGGGAATGGCAAAGAAAGAATACACCGAGCTTCTGGGAATGTTCAGCGGACAGTATGATACGATCACCAATATTCCACTGAGTGTGGCAAGTGCACTGGCGGCATCCTTTATGCCGAGCCTTGTGGCTACGATCCAGACCGGAAGCCGTAAAGAAATACATAATAAAATCGATCTGGTCAGCCGTTTTAACATGATTATTGCGATTCCATGTGCGGCAGCTTTCATTACGCTTGGCAAGCCGATTCTGGATCTTCTGTATTTCACCCAGGATAATACGATTCCGGCAATGTTACTTAAGATTGGTGGTATTTCCGTAGTGTTTTTCTGTCTGTCTACCGTAACGAATGCAGCACTTCAGGGTATGGACCATATGTCACAGCCGGTGAAGAATGCCGCAATCTCGCTGGTTATTCATCTGGTGGCATTATACATCATGCTGGTAGCATTCCATTGGAATATTTATTCTATTGTAGCAAGTAAGATTATCTTTGCGGCTGCCATCTGTATTCTGAATGACAGAGATCTTAGAAAATGTAGTGGCTACGTCCAGGAATACCGCAAGACATTTATCATACCGGGTATTTCCGCAATCATTATGAGCATTGTAGCACTTGGAGTACATCTTGTCTTTGAATTATTTGCCGGTCCGCATATTGCAACTATTATTGCTGTATTCGTGGCAATCGTTGTATACTTTGTAGCATTGATTCTGCTGAAGGGTGTTACAGAAGCAGAACTGAAGACATTACCAATGGGTACTAAGATTGTAGCTATATTCAAAAAAGTGCATCTGCTTCACTAGATTATATAAAACAGATAACCATGATATGGTTGTATAAATTCAGATTAAATAACCGATACTATACTAAAAAAGGAGAATTCCTATGAATAGTAAAAAGTATAGTATCTGGTTTTTGACTACATCTCTGGTGATCATGGTTCTGATCGCGGGTGCTTATCAGTTAAGTTACTCTGCAGCTGTTGACCGTCAGAAAGAAGAGTTAGAATCGGATCTGACGCAAGATGGCGTACAGATGACGGAAGGCAATGTCGAAAAAAATGACGGCTACTATCTGATGCAGCGGGATGGTTTTGTTATTGTATGTCTGCAGGATAAAAAAACGGTATATGAATATACAAGCATTGAATTGACGGAGTTACCGGTGACGCTTCAGAATGAAATTAAAAATGGAAAATACGTAGAAAGTCTGCAGGAATTGTATGGCTTTCTGGAAAATTACAGCAGTTAATAAAATAAGATAAATCAGAACAGTTAATCTGGAAAGGATAATTACAATGGATAAATCAAGAATTGATCGAATCAATGAACTGTACCGTAAGTCAAAAGCAGAAGGTCTGTCAGAAGTCGAGAAGATGGAACAGCAGATTCTGCGAAAAGAATACATTGATGCGGTAAAACGCAACCTGACTTCACAGCTGGATAATATTTCTATCCGTGAAAAAGATGGAAGTATTACTGATCTGGGCAAAAAACACGGACACAAGAAAGGAAATTAGAGATGAATAATCTGCCAAAGGATCCGATGCTTCTGTTAAGTGTGGTAAATACAAAGCTTCGGGATTTTTACGACTCTTTGGATGCATTTTGCGAGGATCAGGGAGTCAATAAGGAAGAATTAATCGAGACACTGAAAGGAATAGATTATGAATACGATGAAACCAGACATCAGTTTGTCTGAGCAGATTCCGGTAACAGAGCCGGAGCGTCAGTACTATTACATAGAGAAAGCGAAAGAATACGTAACAAACCTGGAAACAGAGATCGGACATCAGCCGACATTCTGCGTTGTAACCTTTGGCTGTCAGATGAACGCCAGAGATTCCGAAAAACTGGTAGGTATCCTTCGTAAGATCGGATACACAGAAGAAGAAAAAGAAGAGAATGCAGATTTTGTAATATACAATACCTGTACGGTACGTGAAAATGCCAATATGAGGGTTTATGGACGCCTTGGACAGTTAAACCGTGTCAAGAAAAAACGTCCGCATATGATGATCGGTCTCTGTGGCTGCATGATGCAGGAACCGGAAGTTGTAGAGAAATTAAAGAAAAGCTACCGTTTTGTGGATCTGATCTTTGGAACTCACAACATCTATAAGTTTGCAGAGTTAATCACAACACGTTTTGAATCCGACCGTATGGTTATTGATATCTGGAAGGATACAGATAAGATTGTAGAAGATCTGCCGAGTGAGCGGAAGTTTCATTTTAAATCCGGTGTTAATATCATGTTCGGTTGTAATAATTTCTGTAGCTACTGTATTGTACCGTATGTAAGAGGACGGGAACGTAGCCGTGATCCGAAAGCCATCGTGCGTGAGATTGAACGTCTGGTAGCGGATGGCGTTGTTGAGATCATGCTGCTTGGTCAGAATGTCAATTCATATGGTAAGAATCTGGACGAGCCGATGTCATTTGCAGAACTTCTGCAGGAAATTGAGAAGATCGAAGGATTGGAGCGTATCCGCTTCATGACCTCCCATCCAAAGGACCTTTCCGATGACCTGATTGAAGTGATGAAGAATTCCAAGAAGATCTGTAAGCATCTCCATCTTCCGGTACAGTCAGGAAGTACCGAGATCCTTAAGAAAATGAACCGTCATTATACAAAAGAGCAGTACCTGGATCTTGTTGACCGAATCAAGACTGCAATCCCGGATATTTCACTGACTACAGATATTATCGTGGGATTTCCGGGTGAGACGGAAGAGGACTTTGAGGATACGATGGATATTGTAAAGAAGGTCCGCTACGACAGCGCATTTACATTTATATATTCCAAGCGTACCGGAACACCGGCGGCTGTTATGGAGAATCAGGTTCCGGATGATGTGGTACACGAACGCTTTAACCGTCTGCTTGCAGAAGTACAGAAGATTTCGGCAGAAGTGTGTTCTGTTCACGAAGGAAAGACGGTATCCGTGCTGGTAGAATCTGTAAATGACCACGATGATACACTGGTTACCGGAAGAATGAGCAATAATCTGCTGGTACATTTTCCGGGAGAAGCTGATCTGATCGGTAAGATCGTAGATGTACATCTGGATGAATGCAAAGGATTCTATTATCTCGGCACAAGAGCTTAAGACAGAATCTGCCATCTGTAATTTTAAATATTTTGCACTTAAAACGCTCACACTATGTGGTAAGAAACATAGTGAGGGCGTTTTTATGATGCGTAAAATCAGTAAATATTTATTCTTCTGGGCGCTGGGCGGTGCCCTGTATTATACATTCGAAATACTGTTCCGCGGATTCTCCCACTGGTCCATGTATGTACTGGGAGGAATCTGTTTTGTATTTTTCTATATCCAGGGAGAGAGTATGGGCTGGCAGGAGCCTGTCTGGAAGCAGACACTGCGCTGTACGGTGTTTGTAACAGCAGGAGAATTTATTACCGGAATCATCGTAAATAAATGGCTGCATTACGGCGTATGGGATTACAGTCAGATGCCACTGCAGGTATTCGGACAGATCTGTGTACCGTTTATGATCATTTTTTCAGGGCTTAGTGTACTTGGAATCGTACTCAGCGGCTATCTGGCCTTTTATCTATATAAAGAAGTCAAGCCCTCGTATCACATATTATAATTTGATGGACACAAATTGAATTTTTGTATACAATTATACAAAAATGTATTGACTTAAAAAAATCCAAATGCTAATATATAGAAAACGAACGATAGCTGGAGGTATACAAAATGTTAAAAGGATTTAAGAATGCTGCTGAGCTTGATTTTACTATTGAAGAGAACAAAGTAAAAATGGAGGAAGCTTTTCAGCTTGTTGAAAAGGAAAAAGGATCTGTATTTCCACTGATCATTAACGGAGAGAGAATTGAGACAGAAAAGAAGATCACATCTCTTTCACCTGCTACAAAGGAAGTGCTCGGATATGCATGTTCCTGCAGTCAGGAGCTTGCTGAAAAGGCTATTCAGGGAGCCAATGAAGCATTTAAGAAATGGAGCGTTACACCGGTAGAGGAACGTGGACGCGCATTGAAAAAGCTTGCTAAATTAGTAGAAGAGAACCGTTATTATATCGATGCATGGAACGTGGAAGAGAGCGGAAAGAACTGGGGCGAAGCAGACGGAGAGCTGTGCGAACTCCTGGACTTCATTAATTCATATGTAATGCATATGAATAATCTGGAAAAAGGACTGGAACTCGTGCCTACAGATGAATACACAAAATGTATCTACATTCCAATCGGTGTAGGTGTGGCTGTTCCACCGTGGAACTTCCCATTATCACTGATCGGTGGTATGGTTGCAGCAGCAGTTGTAACTGGTAACAGTATCGTATGTAAGCCATCATCAGATTCACCGATCGTTGCTTACAAATTCGTAGAACTGTGTGAGAAAGCTGGTATTCCTGCAGGTGTAGTTAACTACATTCCAGGATCAGGATCTGACATCGGTGATTACATTGTAGAGCACCCACTGACAAGATTCATTAACTTTACAGGTTCTAAGGAGATTGGATGCCGTATCAACGAGCACGCAGCTAAGATTTCCAAAGGTCAGAAATGGATCAAGCGTGTTGTTGCTGAGATGGGTGGAAAGAATGCAATCATCGTAGATTCCAGTGCTAACATCAAGAAAGCAGCTCAGGGAATCGCAAGTTCCGCATTTACATTCCAGGGACAGAAATGCTCCGCATGCTCAAGAGCTATCGTTATGAGCGACGTATATGACGAACTGGTAGACGCAGTTGTAGAGGAAGCTAAGAAGTTAAAAGCAGATCAGGGTGCAGGACGTGATAATGCAGCCATCGGACCGGTTATCAATCAGAACGCATACAACAACATTACATCTTACATCGAAGTAGGACGTAAAGAAGGAACTATCGTATATGGTGGTACATACAGCGATGAAAAGGGTTACTTTGTAGATCCGACAGTCATCCGTGACATCAAGAGAGACGCAAGAATTGCCAACGAAGAGATCTTTGGACCGGTACTTGCAGTGATTAAAGTTGATTCATTTGATGAAGCTCTTGACATCGCAAACCAGACAGAATATGGTCTGACAGGTTCTGTATACAGCGAGACAAGAGAGAATATCATGAAAGCTAAAGTTCAGTTCAACGTTGGTAACCTGTATTTTAACCGTAAATCTACAGCGGCTGTTGTACTTCAGCATCCATTTGGCGGATTCAATATGTCCGGTACAGATGCCAAGACAGGAACAAGTGATTACCTTACAAACTTCCTGAACCTCAAGTCTATTACAGAGGATCTGACAGATTAATAATGAGAATAATTGCGAAAGAGGCTATTGAAAAATAGTCTCTTTTTTCTTTTATGAATCTGGAAAAGATGCTATACTAAACTATGTATGTCAAAAGATAAGTAAAAGAGGAGAATAGATGTGGCACAATTAACACCAATGATGCAGAAATATATGGAGACCAAGAAGGAGTATCCGGATTGTATCTTATTTTACCGTCTGGGTGATTTCTATGAGATGTTTTTTGACGATGCGCTTACCGCATCCAAGGAACTGGAGATCACGTTAACCGGTAAAAGCTGCGGTCTGGAAGAACGGGCACCGATGTGCGGTGTTCCATACCATGCAGTGGACGGTTATCTGAACCGTCTGGTTTCCAGAGGCCATAAAGTGGCAATCTGTGAGCAGGTAGAAGACCCTGCCACAGCCAAAGGACTGGTAAAACGAGAGGTTGTCCGGGTGGTGACACCGGGAACTATTTTGAGCACTCAGAATCTGGATGAGAGCAAGAACAACTATATCATGTGTATCGTATATATCGAGGACCGCTATGGACTTTCTGTCGCAGATGTAACGACAGGAGAGTACCTGGTATCGGAAGTGGAGAGCAGTGAAAAGCTGTTTGATGAGATCTACAAATTCTCTCCGGCAGAGATTATCTGTAATGAAGCATTCTATATGAGCGGTGCAAGTCTGGATGATCTGAAAGACCGCCTCGGAATTGCAATATCAGCACTGGATGCGGCATATTTTGATGATGCGCTGTGTGCACGGACACTGAAAGAGCATTTTCATGTAAGCTCTCTGGAAGCGATTGGTCTCGATGACTATAACTGTGGAATGATCGGTGCCGGTGCACTGCTGGAATATCTGTACGAGACGCAGAAGACATCCCTGAATCATATCAGCAAACTGACACGATACGCTGTCGGCAAATACATGATCCTTGATAATTCGACCAGACGGAATCTGGAACTCTGCGAGACGTTACGCGAAAAGCAGAAGCGTGGATCACTGCTGTGGGTGCTGGACAAGACAAAGACGGCTATGGGAGCACGTCTGCTCCGCAAATATATCGAACAGCCATTAGTTGACCGAACAATGATCGAAGAACGGTTAGGAGCAGTCAAAGAACTGAAAAATAACGCAATTTCCAGAGAAGAACTGCGGGAATATCTGTCTCCGATCTATGACCTGGAACGTCTGGTCGGTCGAATCTCTTATCAGTCTGCCAATCCAAGAGATCTGACAGCACTGAAGAATTCCATGGATATGCTTCCACCGATTAAGTATCTGTTGGAAGACATGAAGAGCCCGCTGCTCGTCAGACTCTGCGAAGAACTGGATACACTGGAAGAACTCTGTAAGCTGATCGGAGATGCAATCTGCGATGAACCACCGCTTGCGATGAAAGAGGGCGGTATTATCAGAGAAGGCTTTCATTCCGATGTAGATACTCTGCGCAATGCCAAGACCGAAGGCAAAGACTGGCTGGCTCAGCTTGAGACCGAAGAACGGGAAAAGACCGGCATTAAGAACCTGCGTGTCCGCTATAATAAAGTGTTTGGATATTATCTTGAAGTGACCAATTCCTACAAAGAACTGGTGCCGGATTATTATACCCGCAAACAGACGCTTGCCAACGCAGAGCGTTATATCACACCGGAATTAAAGGAGCTTGAAGATACGATCCTTGGAGCGGAAGATAAGCTTTATGCTCTGGAATACGAACTGTATTGTCAGGTGCGTGACAGCATCGCAAAAGAGATCGTAAGGATCCAGAAGACCGCTGCTGTGATCGCTCAGATCGATGTACTGGCATCACTGGCACTGGTGGCAGAGCGCAATAACTATGTGTGCCCGAAGATCAATGAGCGTGGTACTATTGATATCAAAGACGGCAGACATCCGGTTGTTGAGAAAATGATTCCAAATGACATGTTTATCTGCAACGATACATATCTGGATGACAGAAAGAACCGGGTATCGATCATTACGGGACCGAATATGGCCGGTAAATCGACCTATATGCGGCAGACGGCACTGATCGTATTAATGGCACAGATTGGTTCGTTTGTACCGGCTTCCAGTGCCAACATTTCCATTGTAGACCGTATCTTTACCAGAGTAGGCGCATCCGATGACCTTGCAAGCGGTCAGAGTACCTTTATGGTGGAAATGGCGGAGGTTGCCAATATTTTAAGAAATGCAACCCGCAAGAGTCTGTTGATCCTTGATGAGATTGGTCGCGGTACCAGTACATTTGACGGTCTCTCGATTGCGTGGGCGGTGGTAGAACATGTGAGCAACACCAAACTGCTTGGTGCAAAGACATTGTTTGCTACCCATTACCATGAACTGACCGAACTGGAAGGTAAGATTGATAATGTAAATAATTACTGCATTGCCGTCAAAGAAAAAGGCGATGACATTGTATTCTTACGCAAGATCGTAAAAGGCGGCGCAGACAGAAGCTATGGTATTCAGGTAGCAAGACTTGCAGGAGTACCGGAATCTGTTACCAATCGCGCCAAAGAAATCGTAGAAGAGCTGTCTCATGCAGATATTACTTCACGGATCAAGGATATCGCTGTGGCAGGACAGGAAACAAAACAGAAGACAAAGCGTCTGGACGAAGTAGATCTGGCGCAAATGTCACTGTTTGACACCGTAAAAGACGATGATGTGCTGAAAGAGCTAAAGGAACTTGACATCAGCAATCTGACGCCGATCGATGCCATGAATACGCTTTATCAGTTACAGAATAAACTCAAAAACAGGTGGTAATATATGAGTAAAATACAGGTATTAGACCAGATTACAATTGACAAGATTGCAGCCGGCGAGGTCATTGAACGTCCTGCTTCTATAGTAAAGGAGCTGGCGGAGAATGCGATCGATGCCGGAGCAGGAGCAGTGGTTGTCGAGATCAAAGAGGGCGGTATTTCATTTATCCGTATTACCGATAATGGATGCGGTATCGCAAAGGAAGATGTATCGAATGCATTTCTGCGCCATTCTACGAGTAAGATACGCTCTGTAGATGATCTGATGGATATTCATACACTGGGATTCCGCGGTGAAGCGTTATCCAGTATCGCTGCAGTATCCAGAGTGGAACTGATCACCAAAACGAGAGAAAATGATTTTGGAACGACTTACCGCATTGAAGGCGGCAAGGAATTATCTATAGAAGAAACCGGTGCACCGGACGGAACGACATTCCTGGTATGCCAGCTCTTTTATAACACACCGGCAAGACGCAAGTTCTTAAAGACACCAATGACAGAAGCGAGTCACGTTGCTGATCTGGTAACCAGACTTGCACTGTCTCATCCGGAAATCTCATTCCAGTTTATTAATAACGGACAGTCCAAGATCCATACTTCCGGAAATGGGAAACTCAAGGATGTGATCTATCATATCTACGGAAAAGATATTGCGTCCCATTTGCTGGAAGTAAAAGCCGAAAACGAACACCTGAAGCTGACCGGATATATCGGCGAACCGATTGTATCCAGAGGCAACCGTAATTTTGAAAATTATTATATCAATGGCCGCTACGTGAAAAGTCAGATGATTTCAAAAGCGATAGAGGATGCATATAAAGATTTTACAATGCAGCACAAATATCCATTTACCGTTCTGCATCTGGAAGTTAAAGGAGATCTGCTGGATGTCAATGTGCATCCGACCAAAATGGAAGTACGCTTTGGCAATCAGCAGGAAGTCTATAATTTCCTATGCGAAGCAATCGGCAGAAGCCTGCATCATGAGGAACTGATTCCGCATGTAGAAGCACCTGAGCCGCCAAAAGCAGCAGAAGTGAGCTTTGCCAGCACAGCTTCAGAAAAAAATAGCGAAAAAACAGCAAAGAAACAGAGTACACTCTATAGTTC
>CAVAVU010000039.1:0-5121 GCA_963592205.1 bacterium | reverse complement strand
AAAAGAGGAATCTGAAAACCTTGATTTTATTGGGCTGAAGATTCCGAGAGATTATCCTCCTGTAATAGGAGGTATTTTTTATGGATAAATATGTACCGATCAGAGATGTATATGCGAGAGAAATCCTTGATTCGCGGGGAAATCCTACGATTGAGGTAGAGATACTGGCTGGAGAGAAAACGATAGGGCGTGCGAGCGTGCCGTCGGGCGCATCTACCGGAAAATACGAAGCAGTCGAATTGCGCGACGGAGAAGCGCGCTATATGGGAAAGGGCGTGGAGCATGCGGCGGACCATGTGAATGCGAAGATCGCGCCGGAGATTGTGGGGATGAATGTGCTGGATCAGCGGGAGCTGGATCGAGTGTTGCTGAAACTGGATTGCAGCAGGAATAAAGGGAAGCTTGGTGCCAATGCGGTCCTCGGCGTGTCAATGGCGGCAGCGAGAGCGGCGGCAGAGGTGTCGGAGCGGCCGTTATACACCTATCTTGGCGGTGTGCAGGCGAGGCGTCTGCCGGTGCCGATGATGAACATTATGAATGGCGGCAGGCATGCGGATAACACGATTGACATTCAGGAATTTATGATCCTGCCCGTGGGTGCGCCGGACTTTCGGGAAGGCGTGCGAATGTGTGCGGAGATCTACCAGAGTCTGAAGGCGCTGCTTGGTCAGCACGGCTATAATACGGCGGTAGGTGATGAAGGCGGTTTCGCACCGGATCTGCCGGATGCAAAGGAAGCACTGAAGATGTTAGTAGATGCCTGTAAGATGGCGGGGTATCAGCCAGGAAAAGACATGATGCTGACACTGGATGTGGCGGCATCCGAGCTGTATGATGAGAAGCTGAAAGCCTATGTGTTTGATGGCGAGAGCCGGATGCATGGGCAGAAGATCATCCGCACGGCAGATCAGATGATCGCGTATTATGAAGAACTGCTTGCAGAGTTTCCGATATTTTCCATCGAAGATCCGCTGGACGAGGAAGACTGGGACGGCTGGGTGAAAATGACGGCTCAGCTTGGCAATAAAGTATATCTGGTCGGGGATGATCTGTTTGTGACCAATACAGAGCGTCTGCAGAAGGGGATTGAACTTGGCGCAGCCAATGCGATCCTTGTGAAGATCAATCAGATCGGAACGCTGAGTGAGGCATTTGATGCAGTGGAAATGGCACATCGGGCGAGCTATCAGGCAATCATTTCCCATCGCTCGGGAGAGACTGCGGATACGATGATCGCAGATATTGCGGTCGCATTTAACACGGGACTGATCAAGTCCGGTGCACCGTGCAGATCGGAGCGTGTAGAGAAATATAACCGGCTTATGAGAATCGAGGAAATGTTGGGGGATACGGCAGATTTTCCTTGCTATATGGACACTCCTGTGCTAAAATGATTATGTTTAATCCGCAGGAGGTGTGAATCGTGGAAATTTTGAAGACAGTATTAATGATTTTACTTGCAATTGATTGTATTGCACTGACAATAGTTGTATTATTACAGGAAGGTAAGTCAGCAGGACTCGGAACCATCGGAGGTATGGCTGATTCTTACTGGGGACAGAACAAAGGACGTTCTATGGAAGGTACTTTAGTGAAGGTTACCAGAGTGCTCGCAGTATTATTTATCCTGCTTGCGCTGGCATTGAATCTGAAGGTATTTGCATAAGAAGATGAATTTGGATGTAAGGCACTCTTGTAATAAGGGTGCCTATTCTTATGTGTAGAAGTTTGTACAGAAACTGGCATAGAAGCTGTACAGGAGGATGTGACAGAAGTCCTTTATCAGAGATAGGAGAGAAGATGGATCAGACATTTGAGAAGAGAAAAAAGATTATATATGAATTTATGTGCGACGATATGTATGTGCCGATGAAGCTGAAGGAGCTTGCAATCCTGCTACAGGTGCCGAAAGAACAGCGTGGTGAACTGAAAGCGGTCATGGACGCGCTGGAGGCAGAGGGCAAGGTGCATGTATCCCAGAAGGGCAAGTATCTCAAGGGTGTGGGACGGACACTTCGCGGTGTCTATCAGGCACATCCGCGCGGATTTGGATTTGTGACGATAGAAGGTGAGACGGACGATATCTTTATCCCGGAGAAGGAGACAAATGGCGCACTGCATGGAGATACAGTAGAGATTCTGCTGACTGCTTCGCCGGAAGGAAAGCGTAAGGAAGGTAAGATCGTGAAGATCACGGAACGTGGTACAGCGAAGATCGTAGGACTTTATCAGGTGGCAAAGGGTAAGCATTACGGATTTGTGATCCCGGATAACCAGAGATTTCTGCAGGACATTTTTGTGCCGGAGGAGCGTGCCAAAGGTGCGGTAGACGGTCATAAGGTAGTTGTGGAACTTACGTCTTACGGTTCAGAGAATGCCAAGCCGGAGGGTAAGATTGTAGAGATTCTCGGTCATGTGAATGATCCGGGCGTGGATATCATGTCAATCGTGAAAAGCTATGATCTGCCGGTAGAATTTCCGGAGAAAGTTATGAATCAGGCAGAGCGCGTACCGGAAGAGGTCAGTGAGGCAGATATGGCAGGACGTAAGGACCTGCGTGACTGGGTGATGGTCACGATCGATGGCGAGGATGCGAAGGATCTGGATGATGCCGTGTCGATCATGCGGACAGAGGACGGAAAGAACTGGATTCTGGGCGTACATATCGCTGATGTGGCGAATTACGTGCAGGAGCGGAGCGCACTGGACAGAGAAGCACTGCACCGCGGAACCAGCGTGTATCTGGCAGACCGTGTGATCCCGATGCTGCCACATCGTTTATCGAACGGTATCTGCTCGCTGAATGCAGGCGTGGATCGTCTGGCGATGAGCTGTATTATGACGGTAGATGCCAAGGGTGATGTGATCGATCATGAGATCTGTGAGTCTGTGATCCGTGTGAATGAGCGTATGTCTTACACCAGTGTCAAGAAGATTCTGGAAGACCATGACGAGGAAGAGACCGCGCGTTACCGCGATCTGGTGCCGATGTTTGAGGAAATGGAGCAGCTTGCGGGTATCTTGAGGAATCGCAGACATCAGCGAGGTTCGATTGACTTTGATTTTCCGGAGAGTAAGATCATGCTGGATGAGGACGGACATCCGACAGAGATACGGTCGTATGATCGTAATGTGGCAACGAAGATTATCGAAGATTTCATGCTGCTTGCCAACGAAACGGTAGCAGAAGAGTACTACTGGCGGGAGATTCCGTTCGTATACCGGGTACATGAGACGCCGGATGAAGATAAGATTAAGAAGTTAGCGATCCTGATCAACAACTTTGGATATTCCCTGCACATTTCCGATGAAGTGCGTCCGGGGCAGATCCAGAAACTGCTGGCGAAGATCCAGGGCACGCCGCAGGAGACGATGATCAGCAGACTGGCATTGCGTTCGATGAAGCAGGCGAGATATACGCCGGAGAATGACGGACATTTCGGACTGGCAGCGCGCTATTATACGCATTTTACATCGCCGATCCGCCGTTATCCGGATCTGCAGATCCACCGCATTATTAAGGATGATCTGCGTGGCAGGATGAATGAGAAGAAGATGGAGCATTACCAGACGATTCTGCCGGAAGTGACCAGACAGGCAAGTGAGACAGAGCGCCGGGCGGAAGAGGCAGAGCGTGAGACGATCCGCCTGAAGAAGGCAGAGTACATGGAAGCGCATATCGGTGAAGTATTCGAGGGCGTGATCTCAGGAATTACCAACTGGGGCATCTACGTGGAGCTGGCGAATACGATCGAAGGACTGGTTCATGTTGCAAATATGTACGATGACCATTATGATTATTATGAGGACAGATACGAGATGGTTGGTGAGCATACCGGCAAGGCGTACAAGCTTGGTGAGACGGTGTATGTGCGTGTGATCGATGCCGACTGTCTGACGAGAACTATAGATTTTGAGATGGCTGATGAAGGAGATATGGAAGATGGCGAAGAGTAATGGCAAGCTGATTGCCAATAATAAAAAGGCATATCATGATTATTTTATTCTGGATACTTACGAGACAGGTATTTCCCTGGCGGGTACTGAGGTGAAGTCCCTGCGTATGGGCAAATGCAGCATCAAGGAGTCATTTGTACGAATTGAAAATGGCGAGGTCTTTATCTACGGCATGCATATCAGCCCGTACGAGAAAGGCAACATTTTCAACAAAGATCCGTTGCGGCCGAGAAAGCTTCTGCTTCACAAATACGAGATCAATAAGCTTCTTGGTAAGACGAAGGAAAAAGGTATCGCGATCGTACCGCTGAAGGTATATTTCAAGGGAAGCCTGGTGAAAGTCGAGATCGGACTTGCCAAAGGTAAGAAGCTGTATGATAAGCGTCAGGATATCGCTAAGAAGGATCAGCAGAGAGAAGCAAGCAGAGACTTCAAGATACGGAATTTCGGATAGAAAAATAAAGAGACATGTTACAACCTGGAGGAATTGTAACATGTCTCTTCTTTTTTCTTGTCAAAAGGAATCATCCCCATCGATACTTTTTATGCCTTTCAGCAGTGCATCCATGTAGGTGTAGCTGCGTTTCAGCATGCCTATGCTGTCTTCTCCAACGCGAATACCGTAATCCATGGACAATACCTCTGACATGGATAACAGATATGCCAGATATGCCAGGTCAGCGTCTTCGGGAAACTGGAAGTCCTGGTCTAGTTCTTCTTTTATTAACGGTGCCACGATTTCAGCGGCGATTTCCATCAGCAGATGATTTCTAACATACGCAGGGGCATCAATGAGCCTCTGATATAAATCCAGCTCATCCTGGGTCAGGATGTTCTTAACTCCCTGCATATAGGTCTGGGTGCCGGCTTCATAGCCCTGGGCATGAATCTTCTTTAAACCTGCATCCAGCAGGGTCTGGTGCTGTGCCTGACGGGCGGTGATCAGCTTCACTGCCACGGATTTAATACACAGATAAAATATATCTTCTTTGTTGTCAAAGTATTGATAAAAGCTTCCTTTGGGAACGCCGGCATGTTCCAGAATACGGTTGATACTGCTTTTCTCATAGGGGAAGGCAAGAAATTCCTGTCTGCCGGCGGTCAGAATACGCTCCTTTTTTTCATGAGAAAGCCTGTCAAATGTGGGATGGATCATATCTATTC
>CAVAVU010000038.1:0-6269 GCA_963592205.1 bacterium | reverse complement strand
GAGCCATCTTAGGGTTCCATCTTCTTGTCTGATGTCCGAAATGAACACCTGCTTCTAAAAGTTGCTTCATTGAAATAACGCTCATGTTTCTTTCCTCCATTTGGTTTTTTACTTCCGCGCCTCTCATGTCCCATGAAACCGGTTTTCTTTGAAAACTTAGGCACCTTCACAGGTATCGTTGCGCGTGTTTTTTTGCGACCTTTGAATTTTATCATAAAAAATGCGTAAATGCAAGGTTTTTCCTGCATTTACGCAACTTTTATGCAACATTCTGCATCTGTGTATTCCTTTATTCCTGTATCTGTCTTACAGCACTCTTCGTACACACTTCAATGTACGGTACTGACAGTTAGAAAATTCTACAATACCTACCCCTGGTGAAGACGCATGGATAATACCGCCTGAACCGTTATAAATACCTACATGACCGTAATAACAAAGCAGGTCTCCTGCCTTTGCCTGTGACAATGGAATCTCTACACCACACAATGCCTGTGCAGAATCCACTCTCGGAAGTGATACTCCAAATGCCGCATAAATCTGCTGTGTGAATCCGGAACAGTCAATTCCGTTCGTCAGACTGTTACCACCATATACATATGGATTACCGATAAACTGTCTTGCATATGCTACAACTGCAGCTCCATCTGTACCCTGAGGTGGTACATAACTGCTGTTGTTAGATGACGAACTATTAGAATTACTATTGCTGCTGTTATTAGAACTGCTGTTGGAATTTGAATTACTGTTACCGTTCGTGTTATTCGTATTCTGCTGTGTATTATTCTGAGTTGTATTCGTCTGCGTACTCTCAGCAGCCGCTGCAGCCTGTGCAGCTTCTTCCTGCGCTTTGCGCTCCGCTTCCTGTCTTGCCGCTATCGCATCCTGAATACTCTGATCAAGCTGTGCAATCTCAGACTGCTTATCTTCCAGTGTAGCTGTGAGAGATGCTTTCTCATCCTCAAGCTCAGTCTGCATCGTCTGCATCTGCTCATATTCATCCTGCAGATCATTCTTCATTGTCTCAACCTGCTTGGTTGTTGCTTCATATTCACTCAGCTTATCCCTGTCATAGGAATGCACTTCTGCTACATATTCTGCTTTATTCAGAAGATCCGTAAAACTGGTGGATGAAAACAATGTCTCAAGCAGACTGCCATTGCCCTCTTCGTACATATACTTAATACGAAGCTTCATGGACTCATACTGCTCGGTCTGCTTTGCAGCAGCAGCTTCCAGATCATCCCCTGCTTTCTCCACTTCTTCCTGCTTCTTATCCAGATCCGCTTCCAGTGTATCGATCTTATTCAGAGTCTCTGTAAGCTGTTCCTGAAGAGAACTTGCTTCTGTCTGCGCCTGATCTTTGTCCTTTTGCATATCTTCCAATGTAGTAGCAAAAACAGGTGACACGATCATGGAACTGATCATCAAAGCGGTTAATAACGCCTGTACAATTCTATTCTTCATATCTATCCCTCTTATTCTGTTCTTATACTTAAATTACCCCTACTATACTTTTATAGCATACTACATTTCCCAAGTCATTTCAATCTATATTTCGCATTTTGTAATACTTTTGTAACATTTTCCGTTAAGACATCACTCCGCTGCTGGCATGTCCTGTCGGTTTTTCATCAATCTGTTTGATCTGTAAATAGACAATTGCAGCAATCGTTGCCGCTCCTACTGTAACCATACCGATCACACGGATATCTGCCATCATACGGTCAAACAACTGATATTTCGTAGCAAAAAGCGCGATCAGATTCGCCGTAATATGCGCAGCGATCGGTGCCAGCACGGAACCGTATTTTTCACACAACCCTGCAAACATCAGTCCCATCAGAAAGCCGTATAACATCTGGACAAAATTACCATGAAAAATGCCAAACACAACTGCCGTATAGATAATAGCCAGCTTTGTACCGGTATCTTCCCGCATTCTTCGGAACATCAGTCCGCGGAACACGAGTTCTTCTGCTATCGGTGACAATATAGCAAGGCATACGATCTGCACCGCAAACGGTGCACTGTACATCGATGTAGCTGTTGCCTCATAGGTAGAACTTAATGCACTCAGATTACCGATCAGGATCAGGTTATTCAGTGCAAGGCTCGCGCCTCCCGCAAATACGACTACCAGCACATATTTCCACAGCGGTGCTTTCTTATTCGTTGCCACTCCGTAATACTTCTCACGATTTCTGTCACGATGATACATAAACAGCATTACAGGTATTACAACCAATGCGGTTGCTCCGCCGATAACCGTTGTGTATTTCTGCATCATATTCAACAGCTTCGTGCCAAACTGCATCATAGCCGCCTGACTCTCATATGCCGACACCACTTCTTTCGGATGTGCGTTCATATACTGGTACATCACTACCGCTGCCGCCGCCATACTGACTGCGAGCTGAATCCCCCACTCTATGATAAACGGTCCCCATATGCGCCAGAACCTCTGTCCATAACTGAGAGGCGGCATATGTCCCGGTCTCTGTTGATTATTCTGATTATCCATAATGTATCTCTCTTTCTAAACTGTTCTTTTATAAGTATTCTTTATCAAACTTCTCTTATTCTACTTCGCATAGCACAAATGTGCAATTAAAAATTTATAAACTCTTCATCGCTTTACATTCCCAAACATCTGAAATATAATAAAATAAAACTGCAGTAAAGGAGTATACAGCTATGGAAAATCAAAAACAACGCGTATATGACGCATTAGACAAACTTGGTATTAAATACGAAGTCGTAGAACACGAACCTGTTCACACCATGGAAGATATGGACAGACTTGGTCTCCCTGAAAAAGGAACTCTCTGTAAGAATCTGTTTCTCCGTGATTCCAAAGGCAAGCGCCACTTCTTAGTAACCGCTGATGAAAAGACCAAGATCGACCTCAAAGCCCTTGGTCGTACTCTCGGAGCAGGAACCTTAAGTTTCGCTTCTGAAGAACGTCTGGAAAAATATCTCGGACTGAAACAGGGCAGCGTAACTCCTTTCGGACTGATGAATGATCCTGATCATGCTGTAGAATTCTTCATCGATAAGAGCCTGAGCCGTTGCAAGAGCATCGGTATCCACCCTCTGGAGAATACTGCTACCGTATTTCTGTCATTCAAAGATCTGGACAAGTTCCTGTGGGATCTCGATGTCGATATGATCAAAATAAAGCTTTAATTTCCACTTCGGTGCCTGTGAGGCTTCCCTGAACCATTTCCGGTTTACCGCCTCCGCGGGCACCGAATTTTTCTTTCAGTTTCTGATTGATCAGTCTTACATCTTCTGTTCTGCTTCCAATTACATAGCAGTATCCATCCTGATCTGTTCCGCCGAATGCGCCACACACAGATGCGCCTCTTTCCAGTAAAAGATTTACCATTTCTCTCAGATCGTCCCCTGCAAGCTTCTCATCAAATACGCATACCACGCCGTTACCAATCTCTACTTCTGCTGCTTTGTATCGAAGTAACTCTTTCTGCACAGATGCCAGATCCAGTTTCAGACTGTTCTGTTCTGTCTTCAGACGTTCCACACCTTCTGATACATGTTCTTCTTTCTCGCACAACAGTGCACTGATCTGCTTCACTGACTGATGCTTTTTCTGGTAATCTGCGAGGGCTCTTGCTCCGCTCAGCATATGGATCCGCTCTCCGCCTTTATAATTTGCCATGCCGACCAGCTTGATCAGACCGATCTGTCCGGTATATGCCACATGCGGTGCACAGCATGCACAGAGATCTACATCCGGAATCTCAATAATACGAACCTGTCCCTCGATCTCAATCTTGCTGCGGTAATCCAGTTCCTTCAGCTCTTCTTTTGCAGGATACAGCACATTTACCGAAAGATTATTGAATACCGCCTGATTGGCTTCATTCTCAATCTCAAGAAGCTGCTCTTTTGTAATCGTTCCATTAAAATCCATTGTACAATAATCATCTGCCAGATGAAATCCTACATTGTCATATCCAAATCTGCGATGCACAATTCCTGACACGATATGCTCGCCGCTATGCTGCTGCATCCGGTCAAATCTTTTCTCCCAGTCCAGCCTGCCGTGTACAGTTTTTCCTGCTTCCAGCTGTGTGTCTGTCATATGGAAAATAATTCCATCTTTCTCTTTTGTATCTGCAACCCGGATTCCATCAAGATATCCGGTATCTCCGTACTGTCCGCCACCTTCAGGAAAAAAGGCAGTTCTGTCAAGAACCGCCTTGTATCCATCTTTATAAGGTTCGCAGGACAATACTGTTGCATCAAACTCTGCCATAAAGGCATCTTCGTAAAATAATTTCACAGTATCTTCCATCGTAGTCTCCTTCTTGCACATTTCTACATGCTCTTACATACGCTCCGGTGCTTCAAATCCCAGCACATCGATACATGACTCCAGCACTTCTTTTGTAAGCGTCAACAGTGCAATATAGCCTGATTTCTTAGCATCATCTTCTTCAGCCAGAATCTTTGTCTCATGATAGAATCGATTAAATACATTTGCCAGATCGTAAATGTATGCACAGATCTTATGTGGAGCCGTCTCCATAGCCGCCGCCTTCATAACCGCATTGTATTTGCCGACTTCCAGCATAAGCGCCTTCTCACAGTCAGCAGTCGGAATATTGCAGTGAATACCTTCTGTTACGCCGCCATTGTCTTTGTATTTATTCAGGATAGATTTGATACGGACGATCGTATACAGAATATACGGTCCTGTATTTCCCTCAAAGGAAGTAAATCTGTCGATATCGAACACATAATCCTTACCGGCCTGATTAGACAGATCACCATACTTCAGCGCTGCAAGTCCTACCTTCTGTGCTGCATCCTCAGCTTCGGCACCTTCAATCGTGCGGTTATCTGTGATCTTCTGATACATCTTCTGATTGATCTCTGCAATCAGATTCTCCAGACGCATAACTCCGCCTTCTCTTGTCTTAAACGGCTTACCGTCCTTACCATTCATCGTACCAAATCCGATAAACTTAAGTTCTGTAGACGCCGGTACGATGCCAGTCTTCTTAGCGGCACGGAACACCTGAGTAAAATGCATCTCCTGACGCTTATCAGCAAGATATACCACACGGTTCGGGTGATAATCCTCTTCTCTCTGGATCAGTGTAGCAAGATCTGTTGTTCCGTAAAGTGACGCTCCATCTGACTTCTGGATCAGACATGGCGGAATCTCTTTGGTATCAGTCTCTTCTTTGACATCAATAACCAGTGCTCCGTCATCCACACGGGCAAATCCGTCTTTCTTGAACTGCTCCAGCATATCAGGGATATACTTTTGCGCATCAGACTCACCTTTCCAGAGATCAAATTCTACATTCAGTCTCTGATAATTCTTCTTGATATCAGCAACAGAAATATTCACAATATGATTCCAGAGCGCTCTGTAGCCTCTGTGTCCATTCTGAAGCAGATAGGTTGCATGAAGTGCCTCCTCACGATAGTCCTCATGTTCTTTCGCATAACCACTTGCTGTTGGATAAATCTCCTCCAGCTCGCTTATGGTAAATGGTGCTTCTGCCGGATAGTCTCCTGTATAAGACTCATCATAATATGGAAGTTCCGGTTTGCGCTTCTTAAGTTCAGTGATGATCAGACCCATCTGATATCCCCAGTCTCCAAGATGGATATCGCCAAGTACCTTGTGTCCCATCTTACGGAACATACGCTTTACACTTTCACCGATAACTGCAGAACGCAGATGTCCTACGTGAAGCGGCTTCGCTACATTCGGTCCGCCGTAATCAATCACGATCATCTCAGGATGCTCTGCCTGTTCCAGTCCCAGATTCTCATCCTCTGCCATCTGATTCACGTAATCAGCTACAAATTCTTCCTTGAGATTCAGGTTAATGAATCCCGGTTTTACTGCCTCTGCCTTTGCAAAGCAGTCACTGTCCTGAAGATGCGCTACGACATCCTCTGCGATCATGATTGGTGCTTTATGATAAGTCTTGGCTCCTGCCATAGCGCCGTTGCACTGATATTCACACAGATCCGGACGGTTAGAAACGGTAACTTTTGCAAGTTCTTTTCCGTATCCGGCCTGTTCAAATGCTTTCGCAATTTCCAATTCAATGAGCTCTATTATCTGCTTCATTCCTTTTCCTCCATTCGTATCGTCTAACTCTTCATATCATACCCACAATATCCCCGAAAGTCAAGGCATGAGACAGCTATGTACGCCTTGTGGTATGAGCCATTTGTGATAATGTCCTAATATACCACAAGGGAAAATGTCCCACATA
>CAVAVU010000037.1:0-10336 GCA_963592205.1 bacterium | reverse complement strand
GATAAAAGAAAAGAAAGAATATTCTGATAATTTAAAGCTGCGAAACCGGGCATCTATATACAAATTTTGCATGGAATCTATCGATTCTAGGTATTTGTAAATCAGTATAGGAGCAATATATAATGCAATTGTTAATAAATAAACGACAAAGCGGAGGAGAAAGAGATGGAGCAGAGTACGATTGCATTATTGATCATGGGGGTTATTTTGGTAATGTACATCATTCCTAAAATACCGTTATCAGTTACGACAGTGGCAGGAATGATGATCATCGGAGAAGCCTGTTTTGCTACCGGTGTGGCAGAGAAAATGGGTGGAGTTCTATACCGATGTGTCGGAGGCAATGAAAAGAAATTTGTACTGATGATCTTTCTGGTAGCCGGAGCACTCAGCGTATTTTTGAATGGGGCGCTTGTGGTTGCGCTGTTGATGACGATCATTGACAGTATTGCGGGAGAATCTGGCGGTACGATTACACGTAAGAATACATATTTCCCATTGGGAGTCGCAGCAACACTTGGTAACAATCTGACGACAATCAGTGGTACATCAACGATTACGGCACTTGCGATTTATTATGATGCAGGATACGAAAGAGTGAATTTGTTTGCTCCGTTATTTATTAATCTTCCAGCGTTGATAGCAGTAATTGTGCTGTATATGCTGTTTGGATATAAGCTTCAGACAAAGATATTTGATTTTGAAGAGATACCGGCAGGCGATGAATGTGAGAGAAAGAAAATGAATCAGGATGATAAACCGGTCTGGAAAATGATCCTTACCTGTGCGGTACTCGTTGGCGTGACGATTGCACTGATCTGTGGGGCAGATTATGGCGCAGCAGCACTGGTCGGTGCAGCAATTGTGATTGTGACAGGATGTGTGACCGAGAAGGCGGCATACCGTGCGGTAAGCTGGACAACGATCATACTGGTAGCCGGAGCTATCGGTATTTCGGCAGGATTTTCTCAGAGCGGAGCCGGACAGGTGGTTGCTGATACAGCGATCCGTTTGTTTGGCGGCGTGGCAAAATCACCGTTTGGAATGTGTGTGATTATATTTGTTCTTGGAAGTTTGATTTCGAATGTAATGTCAGACAATGCGGCGGCAGCGATTCTGGTACCGATCGCATTAGTAGTAGCCCAGGAGCAGGGAGTGAATCCGCTGCCATATGTACTGGCAGCTGCATCCGGTGTGAAAGATGCAATCTCTACACCGTTAGCGGTAGCAACCATGACCATGGTACAGCCGGTAGGATATCGGTTTAAACATTATATCCTGGTGGGAGGAATGATCAATGTAATCATGCTCATCGGTGGCTGTATCATGATCGGACTGCTGTATTTTTAGATCAGCTTCATTGGATTATTCGATAAATTCACCCATCTCTACCAGATGGAGAATATAGTTCCGGACGAACTGTGCTGCTTTTGACAGCGGACGGTTCTCCGGCCAGTGCAGATAAAGGTTGCGCCAGACCATAGGATGATCCAGTTCCAGTTCTGAGATGTAATTCTGGTATAACGGCATAGTTGGCGTGATTGCCACACCATAGTTCATAGCTACATAGCCAAACTGTGTCATCCAGTTGTTAGCATATGTGATGTTCGGCTTCAGATTGGCCTGGGCGAACATTTCACGGATCCAGTTATCCAGATTGCTGTGCGGAGTCAGATTGATAAATGTCTCTCCCTGCAGTTCTTCCAGAGCAATGGATTTCTTATTAGCCAGCGGATGATTGTTGGCAACGAGTACTTTTAATTTCTGCCGCCCTACCGGGGCGCTGGAGCAGTCCTTTAAGGTTTCAGAAGTAGTGATCAGCAGATCATAGGTGCCAAGCTGCAGATGTTCTTCGATGAGACTGTTTCCCTGATTAATATCAAAGTCAAGGAAGATATTACAGTCCGGATTATCATCGTAGAACTTGCGGAAAATGTGCGGCACTTCTGAATTAGCTACACAAAAATAAAATCCCAGTTTTACTGTACCAGACAGAGGATCTTTCAGGCTGTTCAACGCATCCTCGCCTTCTTCCAGAGCAGTGATAACCTGTTTTGCATAAGGAAGGAACTTCTGACCATATTCTGTCAGAGAGATCTTGCGCTTGATATTACGGACAAAGAGCGGAACGCCCAGTTCGTTTTCCAGTTCCTGAATGGCATGGCTGAGGCTGGACTGTGACACGTACAGATTCTTTGCAGCCTGCGTGAACTGCTGTGTCTCGGCAACCTCCAGATAATATTTGATTTGCTGTAAAGTCATGATAACACATCCTTTGTTTGAGATTAAACCATATTATATTATACGATTCATGCAAATATTGCAAATAATCGATGAAAAATACATGAATAATAGTTTTTTTAGATGGAAACCATCTGTTTTATGAATTTTACAACTGCTAATGTGTGTTATATCATTAACACATAAGATAAATGATTAACAAGGCGCGCTGTTAATTATAAAGTTAATAACTTTAGAAAGGAATGAATGATTATGAAGAGTTTTAAATTTAATGACCAGACATGTATGTTTTATGGAAAAAATTGTGTGAAGGAAAATGCAAATTTCTTCAAACCTTATGGAGATAAAGCAGTAATCGTTACCAGTAAATTCCCGGAAGGATATCCGAATAAAGCATTAATCGATGTAGAAGAAGTATTTAAAGAGCAGGGAATTGAATATCTGGTACTGGATGGTGTACAGATTGATCCACCTGTAGAAGTGGTTGCAGCAATGACAAAAGAAGCCAGAGCATTTGGACCGGATTTCTTAGTAGGAATCGGCGGAGGTTCTTCACTGGATATATGTAAGGCAATGGGCGTTCTGCTGGATGCACCGGCAGACAGCGATCCATATGAAGTGCTGTACCGTAAAGTAGATCCGGCAATCAACATTAAGTCTCAGTGCAGCATTCTGGTTATGGGAATTCCTACTACAGCAGGTACAGGAGCAGAGGTTTCACCATTTGCGGTTATGACTCGTGCAGACATTCATACAAAACTGGCAATTTTCCCATATGTATATTGTACAGTAGCATTCCTTGACAGCAGATACATTGAGAACATCCCGTCATTCGTCATTCATACAGGAGCATTTGATGCACTTGCACACGGCGTAGAATCTTATCTCCATGTAAAGAACAACATGATGAACCGCCTGTTCGGTGAATGTGGATTCCGTCTGTTCAACGAGTTCAAAGATCATATGATGACAGGAGAACTGACAGAGGAAGATTATGAGAAGATCATGCTTCATTCATTTGTACAGGGACTTGCATTCTCAAGTACAGATGCACTTACCACAATTCCTCATGGAATGGGATATCCACTGTCTCACATTAAATATGTAAATCACGGTCTGTCATGTGCAATCTTCCTGGCAGAGTATGTAAGAGGATTCAAAGATCAGTCGTTGGTACAGCCGGTTGTAGAGATGTGTGGATTCAAGAATTCAGATGAGTTTGCAGATTACTGTAAAGCAATTATCGAGAAAGATGTAGACATTGAAGTGACGGAAGAAGAGTTACAGCAGTGGACGGATGACTTTATGAAGACAGGACGTACGGCAACCAATCCAGAGCCGTTAGACAGAGAAGATATTTATAATCTCTATGTGAAATCTCTGGAAAGATTTATCAAAAAATAGAAATGGAGATTAATACATATGAATCATAACGAACAGGCGAAAAAAGTACAATTAGGTGTCAATATATTTGTAGCAGTATTCTTAATGTCATTTATTACCAGAGTAGTTAAGACGTATATCGGCATGGCTTACCCGGATCAGTCTGATATCGCAGTGCAGAACCTGATCACACTGCCATCTATCTTTGGTATGATCGCAGCATTCCTGATCGGACCGCTGGCGCTGAAGTTCAGTAAAGTAAAACTGGCCGCCACAGCACTTGGCTGTATGGAATTCCACTGCCTGATCTTTTTCCTGGCAGGACTTCTCGGACTTCCGTTCTGGACACTCAATGTGGCAAGTGTATTTGCAGGTGTTGCAATCGGATCTTACATCCCACTTCTGAACAGTATCCTGAGTGACCACATGGAAGCAGACCAGCGTGGTAATGCAATCGCAAAATATAACGTGTGGATTAACATCGGTGGACTGATCATTACCTATGCGGCAGGATGGCTGGCTTCCGGTAATGACGGAGCCAACTGGTATATGGCATATCTGCTTGGCCTCGCAAGCGTAATCGGTCTTGCAATCTTTCTGGTTATCATGAAGAAGATCGATGCAGATACACCGTCTATTGAGACGGCAACACCAAAACAGGAAGAATCAGGAGTGCCTGTAAAGAAACCTGGCATCAAAGACATACCGCCGAAGGTATTTGCATGGATCGTATTAATGGGTATTGTACACGCATTCTTCTATGTAACACAGAACGCATTTAATGTAAATGCATCTTCTTACATCGTAGAAGAGTATTCACTGGGTACATCCGTACAGGCAGGAATGGCAACATCTCTGGTACGTTTTGCACTGATTCCGGCAACAGCATTGTTCCCATTCTTCAAGAAATATCTGAAGAACTGGATGATCCCGATCGGATATTTCACAATGGCTATCGGATTATTCCTGATGATGAATATGCATTCTCTGGGAAGTGCTTATGCATGTGCAATCCTGTGCGGTGTATCAACAGCACTCGTACATTCAGAGTTTTATTCCAAAGCAACATTATATGTGCCGCTGAATCTGGTACCGGTTGCATCAAGTATTGTAGCCTGTCTGGTAAATGTAGGAACCGGATTCTCAGCATATGTACTTGCATTCTTCTCAGGACTTCTGGGAGGCGGCATGAACAACAGCTTTAAGGCAGGAATTATTATATCTGTAATTATTGCGATTGTTGCAATTCTGATGTATGTGGTAAAGAAACCGTCATACGCAAAACAATAAATATTTATTATAGAAGAGTTAGAGATAGAGAGGAAGTAGAAACATGAGTTTTAAGTATAAAAATCTGATGGCACCCTTAAAGGTTGGAGGCATTACATTAAAGAACCGCTATTCCATGGGAGGCATGGGCGGAAGCTATATCTGGGGCGAAAATGGATGTTATTCTACAAATGGTGTAGAGTATTTCACAGAGCGTGCCAGAGGAGGATTCGGACTGATCGTAACAGGTTCCAACTATGCGAACCAGACCATCGATCCATTTGATCCGGTCAACGGCAATCGTAATCCATTGTATGCACCTGGCAAATTCATGGTCAATGCACAGGAACTGACCAACCGTATTCATTCATACGGCGGTAAGATCTTCATGCAGGTATCGGTAGGACCTGGACGTATGCGTGATGCGAAGAGCTGTTCCGCAATTCCTACATATAAGAACCCGGAGCAGCTGGCAGATGTGCTGACCAAAGAAGAAATCGAAATGAAGATCCGGGATATGATTACACTTGCAGTATCTGCCAAGAAATGGGGCTATGACGGTGTAGAGATCCACGGTATGCATTGGGGCTATCTGTTAGATCAGTTTGCAATGGCTTACACCAATCACCGTACTGATGAATATGGCGGAGATCTGGACGGAAGACTGAATTTCCATAGAAAGATCATAACAGGTATCCGTGAAGCGGTAGGAAAAGATTATCCGATCGCAATGAGAATGTGTATGAAGACATTTATGAGAGGATACAATCAGCCAAGCCTGGATGGTGAAGGTGAAGTTGGACGTACGATCGAAGAGGCGGTAGAGATCGCCAAGAGATTTGAGCAGTGGGGCGTAGATATGCTGGATGTGAATTCCGGTACATATGATTCCTTCTATTATTGTGTGGCACCTTACTATCTGCCAAAGGGATACAATATTCAGCTTGCAAGACAGATCAAAGAAGCAGTGAGCATTCCGGTATTTGTTGCCGGCAATATGGATGATCCGGATATCTGTGAAGAGGCAATTGAAAATGGCTGGATCGACGGTGTAACACTGGCAAGAGGTGCACTGGTAGACAGCCAGTATCCAAATAAAGTATTCTCAGGTAAATTGGAAGAAATCCGCCCATGTATGAGATGTACAAACTGTATTGATTCTGTGCTGGAAGGTGACGGACCGAGATGTTCTGCGAATCCGACAGCAATGCGTGAGTATATGTATGACATTCCACGCACCAATCATCCAAAGAAGGTACTGATCGTCGGCGGGGGTGTGGCTGGAATGGAAGCTGCAAGAACAGCAGCGCTCGCAGGTCATGAAGTAGAGCTTTATGAAGCATCTGACAAATTAGGCGGACATCTGATCGAAGCCGGAAGTCATGAATTTAAGACAGGTATCGCTGACCTGAATAAATGGTATCAGAATGAAATGAAAGTACAGGGTGTCAAAGTTGTTATGAATACTGCACTGGATGCAGAGGTAATCAAGGCGAAGAAACCAGACGCAGTTATCCTTGCAGTGGGTTCTGATCATTTTGTACCTCCGATCCAGGGACGCGACCATGCTAAGAGCGTTGTATGTTATGACGCACTGGTTGGTAATGTAGAACTGGGTGACAAGGTTGTTGTAATCGGCGGTGGTTTCACAGGAACAGAGCTTGCTTATGCGTTGGCAGCATATGAGCATAAGGATGTTACGATCGTAGAAGCGATGCCGAATATCCTTGGTGGACCGAAGCTTCAGGTATCTGTAAAAATGATGCTGACACAGCTGATCGATGAAAATAATATTAAGATCATGACAGGTAATAAGATCGCAGCAGTTACGGATGAAGGAGCTGTAGTTGAAGATATGAAGACCGGCGAGCAGCAGGTACTGCCAGCAGACAATGTAATCTTTGCAATCGGACTCCGCCCGAAGAAGTCTATGAAAGACGAACTTGCAGGCTGCGGTATGGATGTCTATGAGATTGGTGACGGCAAGAAGGTTGCCAATATCAAAGTTGCAACATCCGAAGCTTATGAAGTAGCAAGAAAACTTTAAAACATCATTTCCATACTACATACAGATTAATAGAAAAGAATGATATTCCAGCGTGTTGGAGTATCATTCTTTTCTATTTGATAGTGCATTAGAGAGTTTCGTTGTAGAGTATACAAATGTATGTTATGATTATTATATTTAAATACTATGAAGATACATCGTGACAAGAGGAGGCGAAAGTGAACATAGAATTTCAAATATTAGATGCACTCCAGAGAATACATACACCTGCGCTCACGGCGGTTATGAAAGTGATTACTACGCTTGGAGATGCAGGAATGATCTGGATCATACTGGCTGTAGTACTGCTTCTGATTCCGAAGACCAGGAAGACCGGAATCGTTGTGGCAATCGCGCTGATCCTGGATCTGATCCTGTGTAATGGACTGTTGAAGAATCTCGTGGCAAGAACCAGACCGTATGATATACAGACGACGGTACAGATTCTGATCCGTAAGCCGGCAGACTATTCATTCCCGTCAGGACATACAGCGGCAGCATTTGCAGCAACCATGGGGCTTTATTTTGCGAAAGACAGAGATAAGAGCCTGTGGATTCCGGCACTGGTGCTGTCTGTGCTGATCGCATTTTCGAGAATGTACTTTTACGTGCATTATCCGACCGATATACTTGGTGGTGCTGTGATCGGAACACTGTGTGGATATCTGGGGGCGAAGACCGCAGAGATGTATGAGGGCAGGAAAAATTCCCGTCTGTGATGCTATATAGGTGTGAAGTGAAGGATATGAGAGAGGAACTGTATATGGATAAACAAACAAAAAAGACAGTTACAGAAATAGCTCAGATATTATTCGGAACAGGGGTGTTTGGTCTGACCGTGAATCAGCTGATTCTTCCATTCGGACTTTATAATACTGGATTTTTAGGAATTGCGCAGGTTATTGTGAGTGTGCTTACGGATGTGACAGGGATATATAAAGGTTCGCTTGATCTGACCAGTCTGATATTTTTGCTGATTAATATTCCGGCATTTGCATTAGGATTATTTCTGATGGGCAAAAAGTTCATGGTAAAGACAATTTTTGCGACCACTATGTATTCTGTGTGGATGATGATTTTTCCAGTGCCGAAAACTGCAATTGTATCAGATCCACTGACTGTGTGTCTGCTTGGCGGTATTCTGACCGGAATCGGAGCAGGCATTGTGATGACAGCTGGAGCTGCCGGCGGCGGACAGGATATTGTAGGTATGTGTATTACAGAACGCAATCCTAAGGCGTCCGTGGGTATCATATATATTATTATTAATCTGTTTGTATACGGATGCTGCTATTTCATCTATGATGTTGAACGGGTAGTATATTCACTGATCTATACGACGCTGATGGCGCTTGTACTTGACCGTTATCATAAGAGAAATATTCTTGTCGGCGTTATGGTATTTACCAAAAAAGAAAATGTATCCATCGGTATTATGGAAAATGTACATCGGGGAGTTACCCGCTGGGACGGTATGGGATGTTATACAGATGAGGATACCAAGGTATACTATTCGGTAGCGAATAAGTACGAACTTCCTGCATTGAAGCAGGAGATTCACAAGATCGATCCGGATGCATTTATTGTCTGTACGGAAAATGTACAGGTGGATGGTAAGTTCGCAAAGCGTCTGAGTGATTAGTGGACGTATATGAAGAGGGAACAAAAGTTTAGTGAAATTAGGAGATAGCGATGATTTTAAATGTAAAGAATCTTACGCACGGTTTTGGCGACCGTGCGATTTTTTCAGATGTGTCTTTCAGGCTGTTGAAAGGAGAGCATATCGGACTTGTCGGGGCAAATGGAGAAGGCAAGTCTACCTTTATGAATATTATCACCGGCAAGCTTATGCCGGATGAGGGGACGATCGAATGGGCGAAGCATATCCGCGTCGGCTATCTGGATCAGCATGCAGTACTGGAAAAAGGAATGACGATCCGTGATGTGCTGAATTCTGCATTTGCATATCTGTTTGATATGGAAACGGCTATGAATGAGATGTACGAGAAGATGGCAACTGCCGACGAAGAAGAAATGCAGTATCTGATGGAAGAGACGAGCACCTATCAGGAACTTCTGGAGCATCATGATTTTTATATGATCGATGCAAAAGTCAGTGAAGTGGGACGTGCACTGGGACTGGAAGATATTGGATTGGACAGGGATGTAACAGAACTGTCCGGAGGTCAGCGTACAAAGGTATTGATGGCAAAGCTTTTGTTAGAGAAGCCGGATATTCTGCTTCTTGACGAGCCGACCAACTATCTGGATGAGGATCATATCGAATGGCTGAAGCGTTACCTGAATGATTACGAAAATGCATTCATTCTGATCTCTCATGATATTCCGTTTTTAAACAGTGTGATCAATATCATTTACCATATGGAGAACCAGTCTCTTGACCGTTATCCGGGTGACTATGACCATTTCCAGGAAGTGTATGCAGCGAAAAAGGCTCAGCTTGAGGCTGCTTATCGAAAACAGCAGCAGGAGATCAGTGAACTGAATGATTTTATTGCCAGAAATAAAGCGCGCGTGGCAACCAGAAATATGGCGATGGCAAGAAAGAAAAAGCTGGATAAGATGGATGTGATCGAACTTGCCAGAGAAAAGCCGAAGCCGGAATTTCATTTCAAGCGCGGACGTACTTCAGGCAAAATGATCTTTGAAACCAAAGATCTGGTGATCGGCTATGATGAGCCACTGTCCAGACCATTGAATATCAGTATAGAACGCGGGGAGAAGATTGCACTTGTCGGTGCAAATGGAATTGGTAAGACCACGCTGTTAAAAAGTATATTAGGGTTAGTAAAACCATATTCCGGTGAAGTGGAACTCGGGGATTACCAGATGATCGGATACTTCGAGCAGGAATCCGATCCGAATAATGCAACGACATGTATAGAAGAAATATGGAAAGAATTCCCGTCATGGAATCAGTATGAGGTGCGGTCTGCGCTTGCCAAATGTGGTCTGACGACCAAACATATCGAAAGTCAGGTACGGGTACTCAGCGGTGGCGAACAGGCAAAAGTACGCCTCTGTAAGATACTAAATGTAGAGACCAATATCCTTTTATTGGATGAGCCGACCAACCATTTGGATGTAGACGCAAAAGAAGAATTGAAAAGAGCGCTTCAGGAATATAAGGGGACCATTCTGTTAATCTGTCATGAACCGGAATTTTATCAGGATATTGTGACGGATGTGTGGAACTGCCAGGAGTGGTCAACGAAAATCTAAATATAGATAAGAAAAGAGAGCATAAGCGGGAATGAATTGTCGAAATTGTTTAAATTAAATAAATATTAAAAACAACATTGACAATTTGACCCCGGCTGTGCTATATTATACAAGCTGTCGCGTGAGACAGGGCTGAGAAGTACCGCTGTCCAT
>CAVAVU010000036.1:0-17918 GCA_963592205.1 bacterium | reverse complement strand
AAATGATATTTACAAAGGAGTTTATACTTATGGAGCTAATTAAGGATCTTCCTTCTCTTTTTGAAGAATTTGAAGACAGTCGAAAAAATGGTTTTCTCGAAGCAAAAAAAATCAAAGATGCCGGACATCCTCTCCTGGGAATCTACTGTACTTTTTTCCCTACTGAAATTGCAGATGCAATGGATATCCATACCGTTTCTCTCTGCGCGTTTTCAGGCGAAACAATACCAGCTGCCGAACTTGATCTCCCTGCCAATCTCTGTCCGCTGATCAAATCCAGTTATGGTTTTGCAAAAACTCAGAAATGTCCTTACTTCTACTTTTCTGATCTGGTTATCGGCGAAACTACTTGTGATGGAAAAAAGAAAATGTATGAAATGCTGTCGGAATTTAAAGATGTCTACGTAATGGAACTTCCAAATTCTCCAAGCGAGCATGGTCGTCAGTTATGGATCACTGAAATCAAGCGATTAAAAAATTATCTGGAGACTAAGTTCGAACGTACACTTTCCGAAGACAAATTATGGAATTCCATTATAAAGAAAAACAAAGAACGAGAAGCCCTGAACCGCTTTTCACACCTTATGGCACTGGATCCGCCACCAATGCGAAGCAACAATCTGTATCATGTACTCTATGGCTCTTCTTACGAATTTGATAAGATGGATTTTCCAGAAAAAATCGATGCCTTAATCCAGAAAATCATGGCCGAATATAACCCTGATACGCTCCAACATAAACCACGTATTCTTGTTACCGGTTGTCCGGTCGGCGGTGACACGGAAAAGGTAATTGATGCCATTGAAAACAACGGTGGAATAGCAGTCGCTTTTGAAAACTGTGGTGGCGCCAAGCCAATCGCAACGCTGACAGACACATCAGGCAGCGATCCTTATGAAGCTCTTGCTGATAAATACCTTGGAATCGGCTGTTCCTGTCTGTCTCCCAACCCAAACAGACTTACTCTTCTGGATACAATGATCAATGAATACCATGTAGACGGCGTTGTCGAAATGATTCTCCATGCCTGTCATACTTACAATGTTGAATCTAAAAATATCGGGCAATTCTGTACAGAAGACAAAGGTATTCCTTATCTCTCTGTCGAAACAGATTATACACAATCTGACATCGGTCAGCTCAACACCCGTATTGGTGCTTTTATAGAGCAACTCCAATAAAAACAACGGAATTGATACCTAAAAACGGATGTGCATATCAATGTGCACATCCGAAAATATCAGACATTAAAAAGATTCTTCCGGATACGCAGTGCTTTTTCTCAATGAATCCACCAGCAGATCCTTTACATATGTAAGTATTTCTGAATTTTCCACCCGCTCCTTATCATATATAACATAATGATTCTTTTCCAGTAATCCTTTACAACGGTATGCCAGAACCTTTCCTTCTTTCCATTCCTTTTGCATACAGCTGGTGCTGATAAATCCTATACCTAACCCAGCTTCCACCGCTGATAACTGTTGTGTATAATGAGACGTATTCGCTACCGTCTTTATATTATGTAAGTCTCTTCCAATTATCTTTCCAAAAAAATCATTCCAAAGGAAGTCATTGCCACCCCCAAAATCATAACGAATATGTCCTTCTTCCAACAACAACTCCCTCAATTGTTCCGGTGACAGATTCCTGTACTTTTTCTGATTCGGTGTAATCAGCACAATTTCTTCTGTAAATGCTTTTTCGTATACCAAATTCTTCTGATTAATCACATGATTAGCAATTCCTAGTTCTATTTCACCACTCATAACCATTCCTGGTATATCCGTATCTTCTCCTTGATATACCCTGAATGTAGCTTCCTGGCCTTTTTGTTTAATTGCTTCTACAAAAAAATCATCCATCAATTTATTAACGGCCAACCATGGTCCCACAATATCCAGTACTCCATAATAGTCATCTTCTGTACTTTTCACACTGTTTATCATATCTTTTTCAATGATCAGCATCTGTTTTGCATACTTCTGAAATCTGCGCCCCTGCTCAGTCAAACTGATATTCTTTTGATTTCGAACAAACAATTTTGTATCTAATTCATCTTCCAACGCTTTAATCTGGTTGCTAACAGCCGGCTGGGAAATATATCTTTCCTTTGCTGCTGCCGAATAACTTCCTGTTTTAGCAACACACACAAACGATTTTATTTGTTCCAAATTCATCTTTCATACCTTCATTTCTATCTAAACATCACGCATCTAATATTCCATATTCTTAAGTACCAACGCTGAATACGCGCCCAGATTCACAACGACTTCTCCATCCTGGATCAGATATTCTTCATGTTCAATCGTATATCCATTTTCATAGCTGTAGATCAGTCTCCGCATGCTTCCTTTCTGTGGCAGTTCTGCCTGCCATACCGGAATGCATACCTGCTGCAGTTCATCACTGTTATTGACCACCGTGACGATCTGTGCCTGATCATCAAATCTGGCATATGCCAGCACATTATCCCCTGCAAGCAACAGTTTTATCGATCCTGTCCGAAGTGTCGGATACTTGCGGTGGATTGCGATCATATCTCTGTGAAATGCGATCATTTCCTGGTCTTCATGTCCCCATGGATAGGTTCTTCTGCTGTCCGGATCAGTAAATCCACACACGCCTGCTTCATCACCATAATATACGGTCGGTGCTCCTACCCAGGTCATCTGAATCGCAACCGCTTCCCGCATGACTGCCGGATTCACGTCCTTCTCGGCATCCTCCGGCCGGAAAGCTCCGATTCTTCCTACCACATGGTTGGTTCTGGTAAGGAATCTGGAATGATCATGATTGGACAGTTCGTTCATCGCTACCTGCATGGACGAGTTCAGATAACTCGCCATATTATGAGCCACGGAATGGCTGAATGCATAGCCATTGCCCCTGAGGTCTGCACGTTCTTCATCGCTGTGCTTCTCCATACCGGTCAGAAACCAGGTCACCGGCTCCATAAACGCATCGTAATTCATGACCGAATCCCACTCTTCACCATCCAGCCATTCTGCCGGATCGCCATAATGCTCTGCAAGAATCAGTGCATTCGGATTCGCTTCCTTTACCGTCTTGCGGAACTTCTTCCAGAATTCGTGATTATATTCGTTGCTATGTCCGAGATCTGCTGCCACATCCAGTCTCCAGCCATCTACATTGTACGGCTCAGATACCCATTTTCTGGCAATATGCAGAATATATTTTTCCAGTGCTTCGGAATGTTCATAGTCTAATTTCGGCAGTGTATCGTGTTCCCACCAGCCATCGTAATTACCGTTATACGGCCACTGTTCCGGTCCTGCGCCCCGGAAATCAAAGAATGTATGATATGGACTGTCCGCAGACACGTAAGCGCCCGGCTGATAACCGTCCTTACCTTCGTAGATCTGTTCTCTGTCCATCCATTTATTAAAGGAACCGCAATGATTGAACACGCCGTCCAGGATTACCTTCATGCCTCTGCGATGGATCTCTGCCACTAACTTTGCAAAGAACTCATTACTCGCTTCCAGATTCTCCCAGTTGGTCACACGGCTCTGATAGCGGGATGCATGTCTGTTATCCAGATCACCTTCCGCCAGCACATCACCCGCATCCTCCTTGATCACTGCAAAATGCGGATCGATATAGTCATAATCCTGTATATCGTATTTATGATTAGAAGGCGAGACAAAGAGTGGATTAAAGTAGATGACTTCTACCCCCAGATCCTGCAGATAATCTAACTTATCCCAGACTCCCTGCAGATCTCCGCCATAGAAATTGCGCACATCCATTGCTTCCGGATAGCGGTTCCAGTCGTCAATCTTTCTTACCTGCTCCTGGATATAAGCATATTCCCGGTCCAATACATCATTAGACGGATCACCATTACAGAAGCGATCCGTGAAGATCTGATACATAACGGCCCCTTTAGCCCAGCTCGGTGTCGCAAATCCCGGAGTAATCCGGAAATCATACATCTCAATCCATTTATCGGTCACGCCAAAACGGTTAAAATATACCACTTCATCTCCTGCTGTTACCCGGAAAGAATACCTCATCATATCCGTTCCAAGCTTCCAGCTGATCCGGTAATAGTCAAATACAGACACCGTATCTGTTTTTTTCAATTCATAATAGTTACCGTCCGTATACAGTTCCACACAATCCACATCCGATGCCGCAGTACGGAAAAGCAGGTCTATCGTCTCTTCCTTATCCGGCTCCGGAGGTATAACATAGCTTCCTGTTCCGTCACAAAACAATGCATCTCTGTTCATATATCTCTCGCCACACAATTCTAATCTTCTGATATCTCCACACCGTCAAACAGTGCTTCAAATTCTTCTCTTGTAATCTTCTCTTTTTCTATAAGAAGCTTCGCACATGCATCCAGTTCATCATGATACTTGCGGATAATGTGCTGTCCCCGCTGATAGCAGGTATCGATAATACTGCGGACCTCTCTGTCAATCTCGCCGGCTACTTCTTCGCCATATCCTCTGCAGGTATGCGCCAGATCGCGTCCGATAAATACTTCATCACTGTCATTGTCGTAATTGATCAGTCCAAGCTTCTCAGACATACCAAACTTCGTCACCATAGATCTGGCCGTTGCGGTTGCCTGCTTGATATCCTGGGATGCTCCAGTCGTAATGTCTCCGAAGATCTCCTCTTCCGCAATACGTCCGCCAAGTGCCACAGTAATATCCTGAAGCATGGTTCCCCTTGTTTCAAACATATTATCCTGATCCGGCAGCGGCATCGTATAACCGGCTGCCCCCATTCCCGTAGGAATGATAGATACACTGTAGACCGGTCCTGCATCCGGCAGTACATGGAACAGGATCGCATGACCTGCTTCATGATAAGCCGTAATCTTCTTCTCTTTCTCAGAGATAACCTTGCTCTTCTTCTCCGCACCGATACCCACTTTAACAAATGCCTGGCGGATATCTACCTGACGGATATACATACGATTCTCTTTTGCTGCCGTAATAGCAGCTTCATTCATCAGATTCTCAAGGTCTGCTCCTGTAAATCCGGCAGTCGTCTGTGCAATCTGTGCCAGATCCACATCATCGCCAAGCGGTTTGCCCTTGGCATGTACCTTAAGGATCTCTTCTCTTCCCTTCACATCCGGACGTCCGACACCCACTTTACGGTCAAATCTTCCCGGACGCAGGATTGCCGGATCCAGAATATCCACACGGTTGGTCGCAGACATTACGATAATGCCTTCATTCACACCAAAACCGTCCATCTCTACCAGTAACTGGTTCAGGGTCTGCTCACGTTCATCGTGTCCGCCGCCCATACCGGTACCGCGTCGTCTTGCCACAGCATCGATCTCATCGATGAAAATGATACAAGGCGCATTCTTCTTGGCTTCTTCAAACAGATCTCTCACTCGTGAAGCTCCGACACCGACAAACATTTCCACAAAATCAGATCCGGAAATGCTGAAGAATGGCACACCTGCCTCACCGGCAACTGCCTTGGCAAGAAGTGTCTTACCTGTTCCCGGAGGTCCTACCAACAGAACGCCCTTCGGGATACGTGCTCCCACCTGGATATATTTCTTCGGATTCTTCAGGAAATCTACGATCTCTTCCAGTTCTTCTTTTTCTTCCTGAAGTCCTGCAACATTTTCAAATGTCACACTCTTACCTCCGGTATGAAGCTTCGCTCTGCTTCTTCCGAAGTTCATTGCTTTATTATTGGCTCCGTTCTGACGGTTCATCATGTAGAACAGCAACAAAATACCACCAAGCATAATGACCGATGGAAGCAGGGATGTCACCATCCAGTTCTCCTGCGGAACATCTTCCAATTGATATTCTACGTTCTGTTCATCCAGATATGCACAGATATCTTTGACATCTGCAACATTTAACTGCCATTCATTGCCAGAATCATCGCCTTTTTTATTCAGCTCCACATGACCGGTCGGGACATCTCGATTCTGAACCACCGTCACATCTACTGCATCACCGGCTTCTACCAGCGTACGGAATTCACTGTAACTCAGTTCCCGCTCCTTCTGTTCCATCTGATTGGTAAACCAGAGTACCCCAAACAGAATCACGATCAACATTAGGAAAGTGATACCACCCGGTCCCCGTCTTTTATTATTCTCCAAATCTGTATGTTCCTCCTACTCTACACCTTCCACTACACCGATAAATGGAAGATTTCTATATTTCTGTGCATAATCCAGACCATATCCTACGACAAATTCGTCCGGAATGTTGAATCCAGTGTAATCTACATCTACCATCTTCACACGTCTGTCCGGCTTATCCAACAGTGTGCACAGACGCATGCTTGCCGGATGTCTCTCCTGTAATACTTTCATCAGGTAAGATAATGTTCTTCCTGAATCAATGATATCCTCTACGATCAGTACATCTTTGCCTTCCAGTGTCTCATCCAGATCCTTTGCAATACGTACAACTCCACTGGACTTGGTGTCATTACCATAGCTTGATACACTCATGAAGTCCATGCTGACCGGAACGGTAATTCTCTTTGCCAGTTCGCACATGAAAAATACGCCGCCCTTCAGCACACAGATCATATGCACTTCTTTACCTGCATAATCCTTACTGATCTGCTCACCCAGTTCTCTGATTCTTTTATCTACTTCTTCTTCAGATACTAATACTTTAATATGCTCTGCCATCTTCTTTTCCTCCGTAATCTTCTACTTGAATCTCCAGAATCCTCTTTGTATGTTCTGTTATCTGGTATTTCTGATTCTGCCTGTATCCTATGATCCACAGAATCTCCTGACCCACTGCAATCAGCGGTACCTTATCACGCTGTCCCTTTGGAATCTTTGCGTTGATCAGATAGTTCTTCAGCTTCTGTGTGTGTCCCTGCGCGTCAATCTGCAGGTAATCTCCTGATCTTCGTCCCCGTAAGACAACGTTATTCTGTATTATATCATAATCAAACCATTTCGTGTAGAGTCGTTCCTCAAATGCATCTGGGATTTTTTCGCAGCTAAACACCCGCAATTGGATGCCTTCTGCCGTTTTACGGTCAAATGTCTCCTCTCCCGGTCTGCACAGAAGCACTTCTGCAAACTCTCCACTGACATCATTCCCGGTTTCCACACCGGTCACTCCAGCTTCCTTCCTGCCCGCTGACATCTTTCTCTGCCGAATCCAGATCTTATCATACTCCCGCACTGCTTCCAGACCGTAAGGAAGCATCACCTGCTTTCCACTCTGCCTGTCACAAAGATCCTCCACACTTCTCACATGGACAGACTCGATATCCTTCTCTCTGCCCGCTGCCATCGCGATCACACGTCGGATCAGATACGGATGCAGTGCCTTGTCCTCTTTCAGAAATGACTCCAGCGCGATCTGATATCCGGCTCCCGTCTCTTTCACGCATGCTTTCCACAGCTTATCCGTCTGACGGTTCATATACGCTGATGCCAGTTCCATCTGTTCCGCATATTCCTGCATATGCTCAACCGTCTTTCGGTTCACATGATTCTCCAGATACGGAATCACATGATTCCTGATACGGTTGCGGGTATACGCATCTTCCAGATTCGTACTGTCTGTCTGATATACCATATGATGTTTTCTGAGATATTCCTCAATCTCATTTCTGCGGACAGCAAGAAGCGGCCGGATATAGCTGCCATTGACCGGACGGATTCCCGCCATACCCTTCATGCCGGTGCCACGCGCCAGATTCAGGAGCATTGTCTCCGCATTGTCATCCATATGGTGTGCCAATGCAATCTTTGTGCCGCCGTATATGTCCATTGCCTGGCGATATGCTGCCCGGCGTACCTCACGTCCGGACTCTTCTTCCGACAGCTTATACTGCTCTGCATAGGCTTTCACATTTTCCCGCACGCACAGAAGCGGAATATCCATCTTCGCACAAAGTTCCTGGACAAACGCCTCATCCGCATCTGCTGCTTCGCCCCGCAGGCAGTGATTCACATGCACCACAGCCAGTCCAAAATCCCATTCTGTTTTCAGTTTTTCCAGAATCAGAAGAAGGCATACCGAGTCAGCTCCTCCGGATACGCCTGCGATCACCACATCTTCTTTTTTTATCATACTATGTCTGCATATATACGCTTTTATCTTCTCATACATGGCTGTTCCTTTCCATAACAGCACTATTTTATCATGCTTATATGGAAAAATATAGGATAACCTCCGATTCTGCTACATTTCCCAGATTCCGATCACAATCACTGTCATATCGTCCATCGGCACATCCCCGTTGCTCTCCAGCACACGTTCCAATACGTGATGCGCCATCTCTTTCGGATTCTGACTGTTCAGTTCGCACAGGTATTCTCCAATCTTCGCCTCCTGTTCACCTATTGGCAATGCATCCATCACGCCATCCGTAACCATGACCACAAAATCACCATCTGCCAATTTTCTGGTCACACATTCAATCTCGATATCCTGCATCACCCCCACGGGCAGTGTCGCAGACGTAATCTTCTCGACCTGATCCCCATGACGGATAAATGTCGTTGATGCTCCGGCTTTCAGGAACTCGCAGCTTCCTTCATATAGATCAAATACACACATGTCCACTGTGGAGAAATACACTTCCTCCCGTCCCATCACGAGCGCCGTATTCAACAACTGGATTGCCATCTTCTCCGGAAATCCTGCCGCCAGCAGCTCCTCTGCCATTTCCACCACCATGGCACTCTCCCGGAAAGCTTCCTCCCCGGAGCCCATGCCGTCCGACAGCATCACGCTTTCCCTGCCGCCAGGCAGATACGTCATCAGAAATGTATCCCCTGAGATCTGTTCACAGCCTTTCCCAATCTTTGCCACCCCCTGCAACGTATGATATTTTGCCACTTCCCGCAAAATGATGGTCGTATATTCTTCCCATATAATGGCCTGCTCGCCTGCTTCCGGATACATCGGTCTGCCCACACAATTACTGACAATTTTCGCCATATCTTTCGTAGCCACGCAATGTCCCTTTGCTGCTTTCAGCGTAAGATGCATCTCACATTTTCCCGCTTTTGTCATATAAAATACACTGCTGATCATCCGTATCCCGGCTTTTTTCAGTTGACCTGTAATCTTCTTTTCCAACCGTTCATCCGAATAAATCCCGGCACCAAGTTCTCTCGCCGCCTGACTGATGGTATCCGCAAATGAGATCAGCGACCTAGCACATCCTTCCCGGTTCTGCACGATCCGGTTATTCCACAGAAGCTTCTGCTTGGCATCGCCAAACACTTCCAGCGTCTCTCTCAGGAATCTCGGCGCACGGTCACATTTTTTCTGCAGTTTCCGTTTTATCTCTATATTCAGTTCCGCACCAAATTCTTCTGCCGTACACAGAATCTCATATACCATCTGACAGGTCTGAATGCGGTTCTCACACAGACACCAGTTCCGTTTCTCACAGTTCGTACAGACTCGTTCCGATACCCGTCGGAACATTTCATCAATCTCATCTTTCGTGAAGCTCCCTTTATAATCCTCCAAATACAAAAACGTCTCTGACAGATGCTTCAGAGACTCTGCAAAACGATCCATCTGTATAATGTATGGATTGGAAAATAATTCCCGGTCCTTCACATATTCCATACTGTTTCTCCTTTTCTGTTCAAAAAAAGAGAACGTGCTTTCACACATTCTCTTTTGCCTGATTCCTTATTCTTTTATCATTTCTTTTTAAATATGATCTCATTCTCATGCACGAGATTCAATTTATCCTTAGCAGTCTGTTCAATGTACTCATCTGTACCTACATACTCTTCCAGGCTGTCGATCTCTTTGGATCTCTCTTCCTCCGCTGCAATCTGCTCCTGCAGCTCCTGTTCCTGTGCAATGTATGCCTTATTCTTTGCCCGCAGCGACATGCTGCTGACGGTAACAACCGCTACCAGTAAAAGCAGTACGCCACTGACCGCTAATACGCTCGCCTTATGTCTGCGAAGCCGGTTCTTCTTCCGCCTCGTCTGACTCTTTTGTTTAATCTTATTCATTTATATACTCACCCTGATCCGATACCCCTATCGGATTACCCCTTATCATAATGTTATATTTATCTTATCTTTTTTTATAGTCGATTTCAATAGTTTTCAGGGAATTCTTTTTCTTTTTTTGACGCATCGGTTTATCCTGTTTCGGATTCTTTTTTCTACCGTATAAAACACAACAGCCCCCACGATAATACCAGCCACAAAATACCACCGGATCACGCCATTACTCACATGATAGATCTGATCAAACAGGTACCCTGCCATACAGATCCAATAGATTGCATCTTCCACATTTACCAGCATTCTGGAATGCCGAAATACCCTTCTCAGCCTCCTGATACACGCATATGCACATACCACTGTCATCCCACTGAACACTGCTGTCACGAATCCTCGTAATTCAGTTCCAAGCCCCTGCATCCCGGACTCCTATCGAAACAGCTTGCCAAACAGGGACTCGCCATTTTTCCCTCTGCTGCCAGCCTCCGAATACGCCACGCTGTCAATATTGCCCGACAGATCTACTTCGCCCTTCTCCAGATTCAGACGGTTCACATGCAGATCCGTCCCCTTTACCATCAGCATCCCCTGCTCTGTCTCCAGCAGCACTTCATTCAGATCAAACGACAGCACATCCAGCACCCCTGTCACCAGACTTGTCTGCCTGTTATTGATCACAAGCTTATGCGGACCGTGTACCTGCTTCTCTTCCATATTCTTCACAACCTTTCCCCTTCTCACTCTGCCTTATCGTTGTCCTGTAAATAAGGTTATGAGCGGCTGTGAAGATTTATTACTGTTTCCCGATCGTTACTGTCAGACATCCGCCTACAGATAGCGGAACAGATCTTTTGCTTCTTCCTTCTTTGTCGTATCACGGATATCCAGCACTTCTGCTTTTACCGTCTTGGTACCAAATTGAATCTCAATAATATCTCCCGCCTTTACCTTCGTAGACGCCTTGGCAACCGTTCCGTTTACCAGCACACGTCCTGCATCGCAGGCTTCATTCGCTACGGTTCTGCGCTTGATCAGCCGGGATACCTTTAAAAATTTGTCCAGTCTCATATTGTTCTCCTTATTCATTGACTCGTCGCACTAATCGAGCAGGCTGACACCTGCTCGACGTGCAATCAATGTCATCTCGCCTATCAGCTCGATGAACATTGGCCGCCATATAGAAATTCGTGCAAGCACGATTTCTGCATAGCGGCTTATTGCACAAAAAGGCACCGGGATAATCCCGATGCCATCATATACACATTCTTCAAAACACTATTAAGCGTTAACAGCATCCTTCAGAGCCTTACCAGCTTTGAACTTCGGAGCCTTGCAAGCACTGATCTTCATTGTCTCGCCTGTCTGAGGATTTCTTCCTTCTCTTGCGGATCTTTCAGAAACTTCGAAAGTACCAAATCCAACTAACTGGATCTTCTCACCTTTTTTCAATTCTTCTGCTACTACATCTACAAATGCTTTCAAAGCTTTTTCTGAATCTTTTTTGGACAGCTCAGCTCTCTCTGCGATTGCTGCTACTAATTCTGTTTTATTCATGTATATTTCCTCCTCTTGTTTCTTGGCATCATTATGCTCTAGTCTTATTATACAGTTTTCCATTTCCTTGTCAAGGAAATATAGTCGGAAATGCCTTATTTTATGGGATTTCCGGGACTTCCAACCTATCTTCGGAATGCAAATATTTCTTCTAACAGTTTTTCCTTTTCTTTCATTTGTGATACAGACATCTGGAATTTTTCTATATTCTTCACAGATGTCCATGCTTTGTTCGATCCGTAATAGGATCCGGCAATTTTCCAGAACTTTTCCGGGTAAATAAAACGGACTTTCAGATATTCCATTTCCCGGTCAGTCACAGGACAGATCGCGCTGTATGCATTCATCATATGGTCAAACAGTCTGGCATTCCATCCATGCTTTTCCATCGTCTTTCTGAGAAAATAATAAAAATCCTCCATCTGCACATGAATACGGAATTTTTCAAAATTCGTTGTCGCGATTCCGTCTGTGCAGATCAAAATATTGTGATAATTATATTCTCCGTGAACCATTACCCTCTCGCGCAGACTGTCTTGATACAGTTCCTCACATCGGGATTCAAGCAGTACCTCCATAGCAATCTCTGCCCACTGATACAAGCCCTCATATTCCTGAAGAAACCGGAGTTCGAACTCATCCTTCGTCCTGCGGCTACGCACAAAACTTCTCACTTTCCGCAGCTCTCTGTTATGACGTTCATATATCTGTTTCAGGCTTTCATCCTGCATAGTCACACCATCTGTCGGCTCACGCATTAAAAGATGAAGTCTTGCAAGATTCTTTGCTCCCATCATAAGTTCTCTGGTCCTTCTGGCATCACACTCCCTGGCCGCAAACCATCGCTTTATAAGATAACGCCCGCCATCCTCCGAGTTCGTAACCAGCCCACCTTCCGCATTCGGCTCCAACTGATCGATCCCCCGATATCCGGCAGCTATCAGCATTTCCCCCAATCCATACAATACGGTTGCACGTTTTTCGGATATTCCTGCCTCTTTAAGCAGGAACAGCCCTTCCTCTGCCTCGCAAAAAAATGCACCCCTGACTCTCCGGGTGCTTTTCACAGTCAAAGCATAGCGATCCAGTATTTTCAGTTCATATTCCTGCATGGCAATCCCCCCGCACCTCACAATCCATTCTTTTCAATGTATGAGAGCAGGGGGATAATTATGCCATTATGCTTATAACTCTATTCTCTTCAAAAGTTCTTCCTTCTGATTAAGTTCCGGATGTTCCAGCACCAGATCCAGAAAATGTTCCAGCATCTGACCAATCTCTTTTCCCGGTTTCATTCCGGCAGCGATCAGATCTTTACCTGTCACTGCCAGCATCTTTAACGACACGCATTCATTTCTCTCCATGATCCCATGATAGAGCTTTTCCACGCCGTCAATATCTGCAACTTTTTCTTCCCGCTGATACATACTCTGTGCCGATACATCCGCACGGCGCACCTCCAGATAGAGCGGAAACAGATCTTCGCCGATCTCGTGGATTGCACGGCGCACATGCGCAGGCGTTACCGGCATCCTGTGATCATGATACCGCACCAGCTTCGTCACCTTACGGATCGTGTCGTTATCGAATTTCAGCCGATGCAGGATCTCATCTGCAATCTCGCTGCTCTTCTCCGGATGTCCCTTGAAATGTGCGATTCCATCCGCATCCATCGTCTTCATGTACGGCTTACCCATATCATGAAACAGCATCGTAAGACGCAGGATCCGATCCGGTCTTATCTCCAGCAGTGTATGCAGGATATGCTCACCCACTGTATACCTATGATGAACTGTCTCCTGCGTTGTCTCCATAGCAAGGTCAAACTCCGGCAGAAACTCTTTGGTAATGCCAAGCTCCCACGCTTCCCGCAGCAGATCCGGTCTCGGTGAAGTCAATGTCTTCACCAGTTCCACCTGGATACGCTCCGCACTGATCTTCTTAAGTGTCGGCGCAAGCAGACGCATACCTTCTCTGGTTTCATCTTCCAGCTCAAATCCAAGCTGCGCCGCAAAACGGATACCTCGCAGAATACGCAATGCATCCTCTGAAAATCTCGCCTGCGCATTGCCTACGCATCGGATGATACCTGCCTTCAGATCATCCATACCGCCAAAGATATCTACAAGCCCGTCCTTTTCATTGTACGCCATTGCATTAATAGTAAAATCCCGGCGCAACAGATCCTCTTTCAGATTGCGGACAAATATAACTTCTTTCGGATGACGGCTGTCTTCGTACTTGCCATCCACACGATAGGTTGTCACTTCAAAGCCTTCGTGATCGAGAAGCACCGTGATTGTTCCATGCTCGATCCCTGTATCAAATGTATGTGGGAATAATGCCTTTGTTTCCTCCGGCATCGCAGATGTCGTGATATCCCAATCCATTGGCTCCCTTCCGAGAAACGAATCCCTCACACACCCACCTACCGCATACGCTTCATAACCATGTTCCTGAAGTGTATGAATGATCTTATTTACTTTTTCAGGGATCTGTATTTCAACCATGTAACTTTTCCTCTCATTTCATCATGTTTATTTCATTATAAAAGAAAAAGACTGTTTTTTCAAACAGCCTCTTTCCCATAACATATCTTTTCATATGTTTTAGTATGATTTACCCCAGTATGCCATGTGTTTCGCCGGCTTACCACACCAGATACATTTGTCAGATACAAATTCTTCGTCTTCGATCAGACATCTGGTAGCTGCTCCGCCAGTTACATACTTCACTTCGCCTTCACATTCCGGATCTCCACACCAGCAAGCCTTTACAAATCCACGCTTCTTTGTGAACTCTTCTTTCATCTCTTCGATATTTGTCGCTGTATAAATGTGCTCATTCAGGAATGTCTTTGCTCTTTCATACATATCATTCTGGATTGTCTCCAGGATCTCACGCAGTTTTACTGCAATCTCATCCAGAGATACCACGATCTTCTCACGGTTATCACGGCGTACTACTACGACCTGATTCTTCTCGATATCCTTTGGTCCGATCTCAATACGTGTCGGAATACCAAGCATCTCCTGCTCAGAGAACTTCCATCCCGGGCTCTTCTCAGAATCATCAATCTTCACTCTGTATCCGGCTTTCTTCAGTTCTTCATACAGTGCTTCTGCACGATCAAGCACACCTTCCTTATGCTGGGCAATCGGAATCACACGGCACTCTACCGGAGCTACGTGTGGCGGCAATACCAGTCCATCATCGTCACCATGTACCATGATCAGAGCTCCGATACTTCTTGTAGACCATCCCCATGATGTCTCATATACACTCTGAAGCTGGTTATTCTTATCTACATACTTAATGCCAAATGCATCCGGGAACGCACTTCCGAAGAAATGACTGGTAGCAGACTGCAATGCCTTACCGTCATGCATCAGTGCTTCTACTGTATAAGTATCCTGTGCACCTGCAAATTTCTCGTGCTCTGCTTTTCTTCCTGATACAAATGGGATTGCTAATGTCTCTTTATAGCAGTCCTCGTATACATGCCACATCTGAATCGTACGTGCTTCTGCCTCTTCGTATGTTGCATGAATGGTATGTCCTTCCTGCCACAGGAACTCTCTGGAACGAAGGAACGGTCTTGTAGTCTTCTCCCAACGAAGAACGGAATTCCACTGATTCCATACCTTCGGAAGGTCTCTGTATGATTTAACAGTTCTTGCCCACAGATCGCAGAACAGCGTCTCTGATGTAGGACGAATACAGAGTCTCTCCTGCAGTCTTTCCATTCCACCATGTGTTACCCATGCCACTTCCGGTGCAAATCCTTCGATATGATCTGCTTCTTTCTCCAACAGTGATTCTGGGATCAGCATTGGCAATGCTACGTTCTCTACACCTGTCTCTTTGAAGCGTCTGTCAAGGTCTGACTGGATCAGTTCCCAGATTGCATATCCATTTGGCAGATAATTCAGACATCCTTTTACGCTGGAGTAATCGCAAAGCTGTGCTTCACGTACTACATCTGTGTACCACTGTGCAAAATCTTCATCTCTCGAGGTAATGCTTTTTACCATTTTTTCCTTAGCCATATCTCTTCTCCTTTTCTTTCTTCGCAGAGCCCTTGCTCCACTGCTTGTTGAGGGGGATTCCTTCGTGACTTTTGTTATTTGTTACATAACATAGAATGTGCCTTGGCACATTCTGGCGCCTGCGACGGCCGCTTGCGGCATCTACATTGTACGTCGCAGTGCGCATCTCAGGCGAAGCGTTTTTATTTATCAGGAAAGGGGGGACTTTCCTGATAAATAAAAACAAACGCCGAACACTTCTGTCCCCGCTAAGGGACCGAAACATTCGGCGGTACCACCCTAATTAACTGCATATGTAATTGCAGTTCTCTCTTCACATCGTTAACGCCAATGCATACGCTGTACTTTCATACAGAGGCTCCAAGGCAGGTTCACCGTCTCTCGGCTCGGAGATCTCTCAGCTAACAATCTCTTCTCTGTGGAACGTCCTCACGATTACTAGTCCTTTTCAACACCAACTCTGCTTTCTGTAACTATCATTACCGGCAGATATTTTCGCTAAACGTAATTTTAATAGAAAGTCAGATGTTTGTCAAGGGTGAAGCAGGGATTAAATTCCAAGTTCTACTCCTAAATTAATATGTCTCATTTGCTCACAGATCAGCTGACTCTCACGTTTCCGCAAATACACTGAATTTAATTTATGCTTCGTATATTGCATATAACTCTGCTTGGTTTTCTCAATCAACAATGCTGTAAAAAAACGTTCCCAACTAAAATAAGCACTGCATTCTATGTAATTCTGTGGTTTTTCTAAAATAGATAGCACTTCTTTGTCAGTTATAATTCCAGATTTTAAAATCAGCCATTCAAAGGACTCCGGCAAATATAGAACCAAGTTATCCCGCACTTCCACAAGCTTCATAATCCGTTCCATTTCTGCGCCAAACGCTGCTCCATCTGCAATAACAAGCAATGTTTTTTCGTCTTGATTTCTAAGTATTTCTGAAAAGATATTCGATTTCCCATTTGCAGAAGACACTTCATATCTCTGATCTTTTGATAGTTTATCAAAAAAATCGAACCCCGAATTAGAGTCCTCTACGATAATCCTAGATGGAATTATTTGTTCAGAATGATTTTTCACTCCATACAAACGATAAAACTCATTATATATCTGTTTCGTAGATGCATATTTCCCTGATTCTCTAATACCATAAATTTCTTCCACACTATAAGGAAGATTCACCAATCCTTCTCTCGTTACAATCACATAATAATTATCTGTTTTCTGGATAGCCCGTGCAAAGTCTTTAGAGTGAACAAAACGATTTCCTTCATCGATAAACAAAATTGTATCTTTCATGTTTTTCAGAGCGTTTTCCCAATCTCGCCCAGCTAAAACCGCACATTCTTTTTCACATGAAAGATTAATCCCACTTTCCTCGCCATCTTCATAATATTCTCTTATCAGTTCTACCAATGTTGTCTTTCCTGTCGCGCTATCCCCTTTAATCACTGTAATGTTCCTATTAATTTCAAAGTCATATCGAATCTTTGAATTTTGAACTACAATTCTATAACTCCCCTTCATAGCTGCTCTCCTTAATGCACAATCATTCCTGCAATTGGAACCAATTCTTCCATGTTGTGAACGATTTGATCAGTATTTAATATATTAATTTCAAATGTCTGCTTACCGAAATCCATTAGATGTCTAAGATTAATTGTTATATCTCTTTCTTCCCCCATTTTCAAAAGCCATTTTGCACAATTGTCACCACAAGTTGACGCATTAAAAATCTTGTCCGGTACATGTGCAATCAAAATTAATGTTTTCACTCCACCAGACAATTCCCTAGGCGTAATTGCGCCTAAGACCGGACTGTCAATCACTCTCGGTCCAATAACCTTTGACTGATCAATATCCTGTATCATTTGTCTCGATAAATCATCTGTAATCCATTCATCCTCATAAGTATTTTTAAAATAAACTGCTGTATTATAAATAGCCTCCGGCATATCTCCATAATAAATATTCAGCATCTCATTTACCCACTTTCTCAAATATATTCTTATATTTTAGCACATTCACCAGGACGATATCTATCTCTTCAGGCAATATATTAGGACATTTAGAGAGTCAAATTCCATATTTTGCATATAAACTATAACGATATTCTTCATCCACAAACGCCTTTAATGCATCCTCTTTACGATTTTCAGCAAATAATATTCTGCCCAATTCCGTAACACGATCTTCCGCCTTCTTCGTTCCCTGTTCGATATACCAGTCCAACACTTCACACATTTTATACACCTCTTTTTTTTATTATAATACAATTACATAACTTATTCAATAGTGTTCTTATAATTATATTTAGTTTACC
>CAVAVU010000035.1:0-9179 GCA_963592205.1 bacterium | reverse complement strand
TAAGACCCCTTGAAGACGACGAGGTAGATAGGTCAGAGGTGGAAGTGTGGTAACACATGGAGCTGACTGATACTAATCGGTCGAGGGCATAACCAAGACGGAGATAGGTAAGAAGATGTAGAGTTTCTTGTGTGCAGTTTTGAAGGTACATATTAAAAATATGAATATGGCCCAGTGGCTCAGTTGGTTAGAGCGCCGCCCTGTCACGGCGGAGGTCGAGAGTTCGAGTCTCTTCTGGGTCGTTTTATGGGATCTTAGCTCAGCTGGGAGAGCATCTGCCTTACAAGCAGAGGGTCACAGGTTCGAGCCCTGTAGGTCCCATTCGCAACAAATGTTGCGAGCCACAATTGAATGCCGCAGTGGCGGAACTGGCAGACGCACAGGACTTAAAATCCTGCGGGACTAACCTCTCGTACCGGTTCGATTCCGGTCTGCGGCATTAGTATGAGTAAAGCATTTATCGTTAAAGGTGATAAGTGCTTTATTTTTTTATGTTTGTAAATTGTTAGATATTGGTAACAATAATGTGCTGTTTATGATATTATAGATATGAAAGTGTGAAGAAGCGGAGAGCGAAGGGTGGCTTGATGCGGATGAAGTGGAATCGATGTTGAGAAAGGAGTTTCGACATCGAAGTCTGGAAGAAAGAGTATCTGTAAATAAGGGAAAACTTGGACCGTATCAAGAATATGAGTGGGATTTGTCGATTGGTCGAGAGAAGTGGTAATAGGAGGAATTAGAGAAATGGGGAAACATGACAAGGAAAGAGACGGATTCAAGAGCAGGACAGGATTTATTCTTGCCTGTATCGGATCTGCGGTCGGCATGGGGAATATCTGGAGATTCCCATACATGGTATCAGACTGGAGCGGTATGACATTTCTGCTGCCGTATATTTTGTTTGTAATATTGATTGCATCTACCGGGGTGATCGAAGAGATGACGCTTGGGCGTGCGGCAAAAGGCGGTCCGATCATAGCGTTTGGTAAATGTACGGAGATGCGGACTGGCAATGCAAAAACGGGAAAAGTGATTGGCTGGATTCCAGTCCTTGGTTCGCTTGCTATGGCAATTGGATATACCGTGATAGTTGGCTGGATTTTCAAATACACATTTCTTGCGATCACAGGTCAGATCGCTGGCATGGGACAAGATATGGATGTGATCGGAGGAATGTTCGGAAGTACGGCGTCTGCGTTTGGTAATAATTTCTGGCTGGTCATTGCTGTGTTTATAACAGCTGTAATCATGGCTATGGGAATTGCGGGAGGCATTGAGCGTGCCAATGGCGTCATGATGCCGCTGCTGTTCATATTATTTGTCGGTCTGGGAGTATACATCTTTACGCTGCCTGGAGCGGTTAGTGGGTATCGTTATATATTTACGATTAATCCAGAAGGTCTTTTGAATCCTAAATTATGGATCTATGCATTTGGACAGGCCTTTTTCTCGCTGTCTATTGCCGGTAATGGAACAGTAATTTACGGATCATACCTCAGCGAATCGGAAGATCTTGTGGGTTCGGCGCGTAATGTAGCAGTGTTTGATACGGTTGCTGCGATGCTGGCGGCATTGGTGATCATACCCGGAATGGCAGTTGGCGGTGCGGAGTTATCATCAGGCGGACCGGGTCTGATGTTCATTTATCTTATCAATGTATTTAATGGTATGCCGGGTGGTAAAATTGTAGGAATTATTTTCTATATCTGTGTACTGTTTGCAGGGCTAAGTTCGCTTGTGAATCTGTATGAAGCACCGATTGCGGCGATGCAGGAGATATTTGGAATGAAACGCGTGACTGCGGTGGGCAGCATTGTAGGATTTGGATGTGTTTGTGCACTGTTGATCCAGGGGATTGTTTCTGGCTGGATGGACGCGGTATCAATCTATGTCTGTACGCTGGGGGCGATGCTTGCGGCGATCATGTTTTTCTGGGTAGCTGACCGGAATTTTGCACTGAAGGCTGTGAATACCGGACGAGAGAAACGGATCGGAAGCTGGTTTCTGATACTTGGAAAGTATGTGCTTGTCCCACTGGCATTTGTGGCATTGGTTGCAGGTGCGCTGCTTGACGGTATTGGCTAAAGAGGAGGAAATACTATGGCAAAGACGAACGAAGAGTATAAGAAGCTGTCGTTGAAGGAATTTACAAAAGCAGCCGGCAGATACGAGGGCAGTCAGGCGGGAATCTATGAAATGTGCAAAAAGGATTATCCGGATATTCTGGAAGAACTCGAAAAGGAGCCGCTTGAGGATCTGCTGGATGCAGGATGTGGTCCGGCACCGATGATTTCTTTGTTGTCTGAAAAATATCCGGAAAGACATTATACGGGATTGGATCTGACACCTGCCATGATCGAGCAGGCGAAGAAGAAACAGATGCCGAATGCGGAATTTGTAGTCGGTGACTGTGAGAATTTTCCATTTGAAGATAATTCATTTGATGTGATTATCTGTTCTATGAGTTTTCATCACTATCCGAATCCGCAGGGATTTTTTGACAGCGTGAAGAGGTGTCTGAGACCTGGCGGCAGGCTTGTGTTGCGGGATGTGACGACAGATAGTAAACTACTGCGCTGGTTTATGGATAATATAGAACTGCCGATTGCCAATCTATGCGGACATGGTGATTTTAAGGTGGCGAAAAGAGAAGTGGTCATGGAGTGCTGCAAGCGCGCAGGACTCAAGGTGGAACGCTTTGAGGTGCGCAAAGGAATGCGGATGCACTGTGTGGTGAGAAAGGTATCGTGAGCCAGGAAATGATGAGTGTTTTCATGTACGGAATAAAAGACATGGAATCTCTTGACACTTTGAACTGAATATACTATATTAGGAAATGAGTTAGGATTAACTAACCCATTTCTTTGAACTAGTAGTTAGATATAACTAATTAAAATACGACAAAACTAACTCTTGGATTTCAGAGAAAAGAATAATTCATACAGAATGGGTGACACTAAAAGAACCGAAAAGTGTCTGACAGACGGAAAGGAGGCTTCGGAATGGAAAGATATCTGGTGGAGAACTGTTCTCCGACGCTGGCTTCGCTGAAAACCGGGAATTTATTTTCTTATAAATACAGTTCGCTGGAAGAAGTAGAATCCTATGTGGAATTCTGGAATCAGTGCATGGCGGAGAAAGGGGTATCTGTGTGTATTCTGAAGATCCGGCAGCAGACGGCATTGATCTATGTATTCAGAAGGAGCTTTCTTGAACGCGATATGAAGCGTCCGGGAGTGGCAGAACTTCTGAGCAAATGGGGATACGAAAGTACCGATGTAGACTATGCGCTCAGACATTTGCGGGAGCGTCTGGAAAATAATGAAGATTTTCCACATGAGATCGGACTGTTTCTTGGCTATCCGCTTGGAGATGTGATCGGGTTTGTGGAGAATGGCGGACGCAATTCTCTGTGCTGTGGATGTTGGAAGGTGTACTGCAATGAGTGCGAAGCATTGCGGACATTTCAGAAATTCAAGAAATGTACAGCAGCCTATACCCGTCTGTGGAATCAGGGCAGGAGTGTTTTGCAGCTTACGGTAGCTGCCTGACATAAAACAAAAAAGCATATTTTAAGGAGGCTTATCATTATGAGCAAAATCGCAGTTGTATATTGGAGTGGAACAGGTAACACAGAGGCTATGGCAAATGCTGTACTGGAAGGCGTAAAAGAAGCAGGAGCAGAAGGTGAACTTCTGAACTGTGGAGAATTTGATGCAGCTAAGGTTGCAAATTACGATGCAATCGCATTTGGATGCCCGGCTATGGGAGATGAAGTGCTGGAAGAAGGCGAATTTGAGCCAATGTTTGAAGGATGTGTATCAGCACTGAAGGATAAGAAGATCGCGCTGTTCGGTTCTTATGGATGGGGAGACGGCGAATGGATGAGAAACTGGGAAGAAGAATGCCGTAATGCGGGAGCAGTGCTTGCGTGTGACAGCGTAACATGTAATGACGCACCGGATGCTGACGGCGAAGCAGCGTGCAAAGCGCTGGGAGCAGCATTGGTATAATAACGTCACATATTTAACGATGTATTCAAAAATATACATTTTTTTGAAATATTGGAGATTGACAGAACTGTTGGCTGACAGTTAGAATGTTAGAAGCAGAACAGAAGTCTGCGGGAAATATACATTTAGGAATACTTTTAGGAGGAACTTATGGAACAGGAATGGAATTCATTTGTTGGAGGAGTTTGGCAGAAAGAAATTAATGTCCGCGACTTTATTCAGAAGAACTACACACCGTATGAAGGTGATGATTCGTTCTTGGCTGGTCCGACACAGGCTACAAAGGATCTGTGGGCCCAGGTAATGGAGTTATCAGCAGAAGAGCGTGCCAAGGGCGGCGTGCTGGATATGGACACGAAGATTATCTCAGGTATCACATCTCATGGACCGGGATATCTGAATAAGGATAAAGAGAAGATCGTAGGTTTTCAGACAGATAAGCCGTTTAAGCGTTCACTGCAGCCATATGGCGGTATCCGTATGGCGGTTAAAGCATGCGAAGAGAACGGATATCATGTAGATCCGCAGATTGTTGAATTTTTCCAGAAACACAGAAAGACTCATAACGATGGAGTATTTGACGCATATACACCAGAGATGCGTGCATGCCGTTCCAGCCATATTATTACCGGTCTTCCGGATGCTTACGGACGTGGACGAATCATCGGCGATTACAGACGAGTAGCTCTGTACGGAGTGGATCGTCTGATCGAGGATAAGCAGAGACAGAAAGACGGTACCAGAGTGATCATGTATTCTGACGTTACCAGACAGAGAGAAGAACTTTCAGAGCAGATCAAGGCTTTGAAGGAACTGAGAGAACTGGGTAATATCTACGGATATGATATTTCCAAGCCGGCTTCTAACGTAAAAGAAGCAATCCAGTGGCTGTATTTCGGTTACCTTGCTGCTGTTAAGGAGCAGAATGGTGCTGCAATGTCACTTGGAAGAACTTCTACATTTATTGATATTTATGCAGAAAGAGATCTGAAGAATGGCACATTTACAGAGGAAGAGATTCAGGAATTTGTTGACCACTTTATCATGAAGCTTCGTCTGGTTAAATTTGCCAGAACACCAGAGTACAATGCACTGTTCTCAGGTGACCCGACATGGGTAACAGAATCTATCGGTGGTATGGGTATTGACGGACGTACAATGGTAACTAAGATGTCATTCCGTTACCTGCATACACTGGAGAATCTTGGAACAGCACCGGAGCCGAACATGACAGTATTGTGGTCAACAAGACTGCCGATGAACTTCAAGAGATTCTGTGCTAAGACATCCATCATGTCTTCTTCTATCCAGTATGAGAATGATGACCTGATGCGTGTGACACACGGTGATGATTATGCGATCGCATGCTGTGTATCTTCTATGCGTGTTGGTAAAGAGATGCAGTTCTTCGGAGCTCGTGCGAACCTTGCTAAGTGCCTGCTCTACGCGATCAACGGTGGTGTGGATGAGGTATCTAAGAAGCAGGTTGGACCGAAGTATCGTCCGATTACTTCCGAATATCTGGATTACGATGAGGTTATGGAACGTTTCCATGACATGATGAAATGGCTTGCTCAGGTATATGTGAATGCACTGAATATCATTCACTATATGCATGACAAGTACTGCTATGAGCGTCTGCAGATGGCTCTTCATGACAAGCAGGTAAAACGCTGGTTTGCAACAGGTATCGCAGGACTTTCTGTTGTTGCCGATTCCCTGTCAGCAATCAAGTATGCAAAGGTTAAGACAATTCGTGATGAAAATGGAATCGTTGTTGATTATGAAGTAGAGGGAGATTTCCCTAAATATGGTAACGATGATGATCGTGTTGATGATATTGCTTACACTGTAGTAAAAGAATTCATGCACTACATTAAGAGTAATCATACTTACCGTGGAAGTGTTCCGACAACATCTATCCTTACGATTACATCTAATGTTGTATATGGTAAGAATACAGGATCTACACCAGACGGAAGAAAAGCTGGTGAGGCATTTGCTCCGGGAGCTAACCCGATGCACAAGAGAGACAGCCACGGTGCAGTAGCATCTCTGAGTTCTGTATCTAAGCTTCCGTTTAAGGATGCACAGGATGGTATTTCTAATACATTCTCTATCATTCCGGGAGCACTTGGTAAAGAAGATGCAGTATACATGAGCGATATCAGTCTGGATGATCTGAGCTTCTCTATGGAGCCGGACTGCGCTTGTGAGGAACCTAACCTTACAGATGACAGAGAGGAGGAAATGTAAGATGAGTATCAGCGAATCACAGATCGATAACTTGGTAAACCTTCTGGATGGTTATGCAGAAAAAGGTGGACACCATCTGAACGTTAATGTATTTACAAGAGAGAAACTTCTGGATGCACAGGCACATCCGGAAAAATATCCTCAGCTTACCGTCAGAGTATCCGGTTATGCAGTTAACTTTAACAAACTGACAAAAGAGCAGCAGGATGAGATCATCGCAAGAACTTTCCATGAGAGCATGTAAGGTTCTGACGGAGAGATCATGACAGGATATATTCATTCAACAGAGAGCTTCGGGACCGTAGATGGTCCCGGAGTTCGTTTTGTAATATTCTTTCAGGGATGTCCTATGCGCTGTAAGTACTGCCATAATCCGGATACGTGGGAGGTCAGTGCGGGCACGGAAGTGACCGTGGAAGAACTCTTAGAGCGCTATGAAAGAAATAAAGAATTCTACCGCAAGGGTGGGATTACGGCTACCGGCGGAGAACCGTTGCTGCAGATTGGATTCCTGACGGAGCTTTTTGCAGAGGCGAAGAGGCGGGGAATCCATACCTGTCTGGATACTTCAGGCATCATGTACAGCGAGGACAGACAGGAAGAATTTGACCGGTTATTCCGTGTGACGGATCTGGTGCTGTTAGATATTAAGCACAGTGATCCGGCAGGTCATGTGGAGCTTACCGGCAGGAAACAGGAGCCGGTAATACAGTTTATGAAAGCACTGGAAACGGCGGAGATACCAGTGGTGATCCGACATGTGGTAGTGCCCGGGATTACTGATAGTGAGAAAGAACTGACGGATACCGGACATCTGATCGGAGGACTGCGTAATCTGGCAGGATTAGAGGTTCTGCCATACCATACGATGGGAATTAATAAGTATAAGAACATGGGAAAAGAGTACCCGTTGGAAGGTGTGCCGGAGATGAAGCCGGAACAGGCAAAGAAAGCGCGTATGACTATACTGCATGCAATACAGGAAGTAAGGAGAAATTTGTAAAAATTTCTCCTTTGTCCTATAATGAGGACAGAAACCATCTGCAGGAGGATGATAGACATATGAATACAGAGGCACAATTGAGAGAACAGTTGAACCGGATCAACCGAAGAAGCTATCCGGCATATAAGGATCTTAGGGGAAGTTATCAGGTTCAGGGATATATTCTGCATATTGATCATGTGCAGGGGGATCCATTTGCAGCGCCATCTAAGGTGAGTGTGGAAGTGCCACAGAAAATGGCAGGATTTCCAAAGCAACTTTTTAGTGAACGATACAGAAGGATTGCATTGCAGGATCATCTGATCCGTGAGTTTGGAAAAGTGATGAGTGGATATATGTTTCAGGCGAAAGGTTCGGGAAAGAGCGGTCTGATGAGTATATCCAGATGCGGGCAGCAGGTGTTGGAGCGTACCGCACTGACGATGGATGAGAACCGGATTATTGTGAGATTTGAAGTGGGATTTCCGGCAAATGGACGCACGATCAATGCACCGGAACTTGAGAAGATACTTTTCCGTTTTGTACCGGAATGTGTGAAGCGGGCATTGTATTATAAGAATATGGATGCGAAGAAGATTCAGGAAGTCGTGGAACTGGCAGATGATCAGCAGGCGATCCGAGAGCAGATACAGGAACGCGGGCTTGTGGCATTCGTGGCAAATGGTGCCATGCTTCCAAGAGAGAGCGGAGTGTCTGACAGACCGATGCGGGGTGCAGTGCCTTTTGAATCACCGGAGTCGATGGAGGTAGAACTTACACTTCCGCATAAAGGAAAGATCAAAGGTATGGGTGTTCCAAGAGGAATTACGCTGATCGTTGGTGGCGGTTATCATGGTAAATCAACGCTGTTGAAGGCGTTGGAACTGGGAGTTTATAACCATATTAAGGGTGATGGCAGAGAATACGTAATCACAGATCACACGGCAATGAAGATACGTGCCGAAGACGGAAGAGCGGTATCCCATGTAAATATTTCTCCGTTTATTAATAATCTTCCGAATGGAAAAGATACGGTGGATTTTTCCACAGAGGATGCCAGTGGATCAACTTCGCAGGCTGCGAATGTAGTGGAGGCAGTCAATTCAGGCGCAAAAGCATTACTGATTGATGAAGATACTTCGGCAACCAACTTTATGGTGCGTGATGAGCTGATGCAGTCAGTGATCGCAAAAGATAAAGAACCGATCACACCGTTTATCGATCAGGCAAGGAATCTTTATAAGAACCAAGACGTGTCAGTCATTCTGGTTGCAGGCAGTTCCGGTGCATATTTTTATATTGCTGATAAGATCATCCAGATGGATACGTACCGGACAGTGGATATCACGGAAAAGGTCAGAACCATCTGCAAGAAAGTACCGGAAAAAGAAGGCGGTGTGCATGAACTGGCATTAAGTATGCTGGGAAATAATCTCTGGAAACAGAATAACAGAGTTCTTTCTGCGTATAAAGTAGAGAAAAAACATGACCAGATTAAGGTAAAACAGTTTGGAAAAGACAGTTTTTCGATTGGTAAAAATACGGTAGAATTGAAGTATGTAGAACAGATCGCAGACAGTGAACAGACGACTACGTTAAGTCATGTGATGAAATATGTATTAGAGCAGTTGGAAAAGAATCCGCATACAGATATTAATCGCCTGTTAGAACAGATCTGCACCCGGGTTGACGCAGAAGATCCCGGAGCATTATGCGGTAGAAATGTGCCGGGGAATCTGGCAGAGGTGCGCAGACAGGAAATCTATGCCTGCGTGAACCGGTATCGGGGATTCAGAATATAGCAGGAAAGGGTGACGCGTCAGGGGTATAGATAAATCTCAAGCTTTGTTGCAAAAAAAGTTTGAAAAAGGTGTGTCAAGCATTTTTGAAAATGTCCCAAAATAATTGAAACATTAGCCCCGGCTTTT
>CAVAVU010000034.1:0-6963 GCA_963592205.1 bacterium | reverse complement strand
CACTTCCTCCTGGTAATACACCACTGTAAAACAAATAATTAATACGTTCCATCATGTCGGATATTATTTCGAATCTGAAATACCGAAATGAGATGCCAGACGGCTTAGATATACAAAGGACTTCGAACGAGCTCCTTTGAAGTGAATTTATATTATCATATGCATTACTAATTTTCAACCAGAAAACTACATAAGCAATATTTTTGTACAACATTACACTGCAAACTAAAAATACCCGTCCAGATTTTCTCTAAACGGGTATCTCATTATTTTCTTTTATTCTTCTGTATCTGCGGTAATTGCAAGTCCCAGTTCATCTAACTGCTCCTGTGCAACTCTTGTCGGAGCCTCAGTCATCAGATCGGATGCATCTTTTACCTTCGGGAATGCGATCACGTCACGGATGCTGTCTTCTTTTGCCATCAGCATTACCAGACGATCCAGTCCGTAAGCAAGTCCTGCGTGCGGCGGTACACCATACTTAAATGCAGTCAGCAGGAATCCGAACTGCTCCTGTGCCTGTTCCGGTGTAAATCCAAGTACCTCAAACATCTTGCTCTGGATCTCAGGATTGAAGATACGCACGCTTCCTCCGCCGATCTCGTTACCATTCAGCACGATATCGTATGCTTTTGCACGAACGCGTCCCGGATCGCTGTCGATGTACTGCAGGTCTTCTTCCATCGGCATGGTAAATGGATGATGCATTGCTGTGAAGCGGTTCTGTTCATCATTCCACTCAAGCAGCGGGAATTCTGTTACCCACAGGAATTTGTATTCGTTCTTATCTAACAGATCCATCTGTGCAGCCAGCTCCAGACGCAGCGCACCAAGTACTGCCCATACAACTTTGTTCTTATCAGCTGCAAACAGAAGCAGGTCTCCGTTCTCTCCACCCATCGCATCAATCAGGGCTTTCATCTGCTCATCTGTCATGAATTTGGCAAATGAAGACTTCACGGTTCCATCTTCCTGAATTGCAATGTATGCCAGTCCCTTTGCACCGTAATCTTTGGCAAATGCAACCAGCTTGTCGATTTTCTTTCTCGGCATGCCGCCCTGTCCTTTGGCATTGATACCACGGACAGTTCCGCCATTTTCAATCGCATTCTTAAATACAATAAATTCACAGTCACGTACCACGTCTGTCACGTCATTCAGTTCCATACCAAAACGGATATCCGGCTTATCAGAACCAAAGCGATCCATCGCTTCCTGCCATGTCATACGCTGGATCGGCAGAGATACCTCTACGCCCAGTACTTCTTTGAACAGTTTAGCAAGCAGTCTCTCATTAACTTCAATAACATCGTCAACATCTACAAAAGACAGCTCCATATCGATCTGTGTAAATTCCGGCTGTCTGTCCGCGCGAAGGTCTTCATCTCGGAAACATTTGGCAAGCTGGAAATAACGGTCACATCCTGAGCACATCAACAGCTGTTTGAACAGCTGTGGTGACTGCGGCAGTGCATAAAAATGTCCCTGATGGATACGGCTTGGCACCAGATAATCTCTTGCTCCTTCCGGTGTACTTCCGATCAGTACCGGAGTCTCAATCTCAAGGAATCCTTCTTCTGCTAAGAACTGACGGGTAAGTGTAGCTACCTTACTTCTCATCATCAGGTTTCTCTGCATATCCGGTCTTCTCAGATCCAGATAACGGTATTTCAGACGGATCTCTTCTTTTGTCTTGGAATTCTCTTCGATGTGGAACGGAGGTGTCTCAGCCTCTGCCAGAATACGCAGTTCTGTCGGCAACACTTCGATTTCTCCTGTTGCCAGGTTCTCGTTCACTGCACCGGAACGTTTTGCAACCGTACCGACTACAGCTACTACATATTCCGAACGCAGCTTTGTTGCTTTCTCGATCACTGCAGCATCTGTCTTTCCTTCTTCACACACGATCTGGATGATACCGGAACGGTCTCTCACGTCTACAAACACCAGTCCGCCTTTATTTCTGTTCTTCTGTACCCATCCCATGATCGTAACTGTCTCGCCGATATTAGCTGCTGACAGTTCCGCACATCTGTGGGTTCTCTTAAGTCCTTTCATTGACTCAGCCATGATAATCCTCCTCGATTGTTCTCTTCTATATTAATTTCCATATTAACTACTGTATTAATTGTATAGCTGTCAATCCTACAGCTCCATCACGGAATCGCGATAGCAATCCACGATCTCTTCGTAACCGTCTGCTGCCAGCTGTTCCTTCTGGAACTTTTTATTCTTCTTCATATTCACGATCAGCACCTGCTTACCTGCCGCGCGGTCTGCCTTGGCAAGATTCAGCACTTTCAGGACACCTTCCTGCGGCATCTTCTTCTCCAGCAGGTATGCTTTTTTCGCACGCTTAGACGGAATCTGATATCCATTTTCCAGAAGCAGCATAACGATACGCTCAAATCCGATAGAGAATCCGCATGCCGGTGTGTCCTGTCCGGTAAATTTACCAATCATCTTATCATATCTTCCGCCTCCGGCAACCGAACCGCCGAAGTCATCCATGGTTACTTCGAAAATGGTTCCTGTATAATAAGACTGTCCGCGCACCAGTGTCGGATCGAACTGCAGCTTGAAGTCACATCCCTTCGCAGCTTCTACGCTGGAAATAATCTGCTCCATGCCGTCTGCTGTTTCGTCTTTCAGACAGTCGCCTAATTTGTCTTTCAGATAACGGATACCGGATACATCCGGTGTAATCTCATCAAATAATCCAAGATACTGATCAACCGCTGATCGGTCATAACCCATCTCGCAGAGTTCTTCTGCCACGCCATCTTTACCGATCTTGTCCATCTTATCCAGAATGATAAAGACTTCATCGTAATCTTCTTCCTTGAAGCCACAGTAAGCTGCCATAGCTTTCAGGATATTACGGTCGTTGATCTTGACTGTAAAATTTGTAAAATCAAGCTTGCCAAGCATCGCTGTAGTTGCAAGGATCAGCTCGATCTCAGCAAGATTGGATGCCTCGCCAAGGATGTCAATATCACACTGCATAAACTGACGGAAACGTCCTCTCTGCGGACGGTCTGCACGCCATACATTACCGATCTGCAGTGCCTTGAATGGTGACGGCAGATCATTAGCATGATTAGCATAGTATCTCGCAAGCGGTACGGTCAGGTCATAGCGAAGTCCTCCGTCCACCAGGTCTGCTTCTTCCTTTGCAGTCTCAAGCTTCAGCTTCTCACCGCGCTTCAGGATCTTGAAGATCAGCTTCTCATTGTCTCCACCCTGTTTGCTGCACAGGTTCTCAATATGTTCTACACACGGTGTCTCCATAGAAGTAAATCCATATGTCTTATAAGTCTCTTTGATCAGGTGGATCACGTAATCACGGATCTCCATCTCGTCCGGCATCATATCCTTCATACCGGTGACTGGTTTTTTCTTTAATGCCATAACCATTCTCCTTTTCGCTCTATCATTTCATCAATCCGGGCAATATACTCCCGGATGTTTTTCACATTTTCCACACGAATCAATGTCGTGGTCTTTCCATTCCTGCTGCCCGGCACGGGAACAGGCTCTGGCAGTACGATCTTGGTCGATGTTCCTGCACCTGCCGCAATAATCGACTGTTTTTCTTCCATAATAAGTATATTGTATATTCCGGCTTTGTCAACCTTTGCATAACCAACATTTTCAAAATTACCTGCAATATTTTTCTGACGATACAGATAATACGGCTCAAGTCCCATCTCAGAAGCCACCTTATACGCACAGTCAATCATTGCCGCCAATGTCTCTGCCATGGTCTGCGGATGGTCCGTCTGTTCCTTCAGATCCCGCACATATCCCAGCGTACTCTTCTCCTGCCCCATCTGCGCTGCACGTTTGATTGCAAGCGAATGCACGGTCAGGCTGTCAGGTGCAAGTTCACGGATCTGTTCAAGTGTATCCTTCATATCATCTAATCCTTCTCCCGGAAGTCCTGCGATCAGATCCATATTGATATTGTCAAATCCAAGTTCCCGCGCCATCCGATAAATGTCCTTTACCTCCTGCACGCTGTGCTTTCTACCGATCCGGTCCAGCGTCTTCTGCTGCATGGTCTGCGGATTGATCGAAATACGGGTAACTCCATGTCGTTTTATTACCTGCAGTTTTTCTTCTGTAATGCTGTCCGGTCGTCCGGCTTCTACCGTGTATTCTAACAGATGTTCTCTGGAAAATGACTGGTCAATACAGGTCAGAAGCTGCTTTAACTGATCTGCTTCCAGGCTGGTAGGCGTGCCGCCTCCGATGTAAATGGAATTCAGTTTCTTTTCCGCCGATACTTTTCCGATATATTTGATTTCTTTGCAAAGTGCATTCAGATACGCCGGAATCTGATCTCTCCATTTGTCCACCGGACCTGAACTGAACGAGCAGTAGCTGCACACACTCGGACAGAATGGAATTCCCACATACAGGCTGTATCCATCCTTATAATCAAGGGCAGATAACACATCCCGTTCCCGCACCGCTATGTCATATGCAAGTCCTGCCTTTTCTGCTGACACCAGATATTCTTCCCGGAACTGCTTCACAAAGTCCGTTTTCTCCACACCTTGCTCTACCGCTTTCGTAGCAAGCTTTGCAGGCCGTACTCCGGTCAGCATCCCCCAGGCAAGTTCCCGCTTTGTCCGTCTGGCAAGATACCTGTACACTTCTCTGTCAAGCTCCCGGCGTATATCTTTCCCATGACTGGCATGATCCGGATCTATTGCAAACTCCTGCACTGTTCCGTCCGCATCTGTCAGCTTCAGATCCGCTTCCAGCTTCTCATCACAGCACTGTTCTACCTCTTCTGACGTGCAAAAGGCTTTGATTATATGATAAGCATTGTACAGATACCGTTCTTCTTTTGCTTCTATCTTTATCATAATAGTTCCTTTACTTGAACAGGCATCTGAAATCACATCAGATGCCCGGCTCTTTCTCTTCTTACTATACTAAATAATTCATTTGCTACAGAAATGGATTCATTCTCTTTTCATCAGCGATCGTGGTCGTTCCCATATGTCCGGGATATACCACAGTATCCTCCGGAAGTATCATCAGCTTCTCTTTCACCGCACGGACAAGATCACTCATGCTTCCGCCCGGAAAATCCGTTCTTCCGATGGACTGCTGGAACAATGTATCTCCGCTGATCAACACATGCTCCGATGCAATATAATAACAGCAGCCTCCCGGTGTATGTCCCGGCGTATGGAGCACTTTGAACTCATAGCCGATCAATGACAATACCTGACCGTCCCGGACTGCCTCTGCGCCTTTATATGCATACGGGAATCCGCAGGACATCGTCATATTCTGCTGCGGATCTTCCAGCATCGGCTTGTCTGCCTCATGCACATACACTGGCATCTTACCGTATTTGTTAAGAACATCATCAATTCCCATAATATGGTCAAAATGCGCATGTGTCAAAATGACTGCTTTTAACTTGATCCCTTCTGCTTCGATATAATTCATCATATACTCCGGACAGGATGCCGGATCTACGATAACCGCTTCTTTTGTCTTTTCGTTAATTAATAAATAGCAGTTCGTCCCGATCGGACCTGCCAAGAATTGTTTTACTGTCATATTCTGTCCCTCTGTCTGCACTCTGTTTCATACAGCCTTATGCTTTATCAGCCGGAAATACAATTCCCATCTGACGGCGTGCTTCATCCATAACCTGCATTTCCCATATTGAATACTGGTTATGTTTTTCAGCAGATCCACCCTCTTTTACAATACGCATAAATTCTGCAATCTCATAATTCATATTATTACCCGGATTTTCCAGTTCAAACGAAATATCTTCTCTGCTCTTATCCCGGTATCGGATCCATATCTTTGTCAGGATCGGCAGACTCTCCATATACATGGTACCTTCTTCTCCCTGGATCTGGCTTGGCACCGGCGAATCCGTAATCTTCGAATAGATGAGTTCTGCCTGTGCTCCCTGTTCATCATAAGATGCCAGGATCGTACCCATGCCGTCGACACCATTATGCAGTTTCACACAGGATGCCATCACACGATCCGGCTTTCCAAGAATCTTCACCATTGGATGTACACAGTAAACACCGATGTCCATCAGACTTCCATTAGACAGCTCCGGGCGGAATGCATTTTCAATAATTCCATTCTTGAACTTGTCATATCTGCTGGAATACTGACACATCTGGAACGTCACTCTGCGAATCTTACCAAGCTTTGGTATATTCTCCAATACCGCATCAAATGCCGGGTTGATCACCATCTTCATTGCTTCCATAAAGACCACTCCGTGCTCTTTTGCTGCCGCAAGCATCGCCTGAAGTTCCTTTTCATTGGATGCCACAGGCTTCTCACAGAGTACATGTTTACCTGCATTCAGCATCTGAATACTCTGTGATGCATGACAGGCTGTCGGACTTGCAACATACACTGCATCTACATTGTCAGCCGACGCAAGTGCTTCCAGTGAATCATAGCAGTCCGGAATCCCATGCTTATCCGCAAAAGCTCTTCCTTTCTCCATGGTGCGGGAATACACTGCCTGTACATGGAATCCCTCACAATGCCTTCCTGCATTTACAAACCAGTCAGAAATAAAATTCGTTCCAATAATCCCAAAATTCATACGTTATCCTCCCGCCGGACTAACCAGCCGTACGCTCAATATCGATCACACCTGGCAGCTGCTGCAGTTTCTTAACCACACGCTCCAGTTCCTCTCTGCCGTGCACGATAAATCCAACTTCAATCGTAGCTGTGTTCTTCTTACTGGTACGCACGTTCATCGTCTTAACATCGATCTTCTCTTCGGTAAATACACGGGACATCTCCATCAGAAGTCCCTGTCTGTCCTCAGCGTACATCTTAATATCTGTCAGATACTGTCCGCCTTCCTTGCCGGTTACGGTACTCTCCCACTCAGCATTAATCAAACGTGCCCTCTCAGCATTCGTCAGATTCAGGATATTCACGCAG
>CAVAVU010000033.1:0-9724 GCA_963592205.1 bacterium | reverse complement strand
TTGTTGGTATGTTCAAGTATTTATATGGTATCAGTACTTAGAAAGGAGGAAGATTAAGATATGAATCAGAAGAAATTAACAACAAAACAGATTATCTTAAAAATCCTTCTTTACTTCGTAGTGATTGATATATGTATTTTTACATTGTATCCATATTTTGCAATGTTTTGTTCGGCATTGAAGAGTCGTGCGGAAATCTTTTCGGTGAATGGCACGATCCTGCCGGTAGAACCGATGTGGTCCAACTTTATTGATGTCTGGAAAAGAGCTCCACTGGCGCAGTATGCAATTAATTCGCTGCTGATTGCCGGAGGATCCACATTGCTTGCGATGCTTTGCGGAATTCCGGCAGCGTATGCATTATCGCGTATGAAATTTAAGGGCAAGACAGCATTCCTTGGATTCGTAATTGTATCGCAAATGTTCGCGCCTGTAGTACTGGTAATTGGTATCTACAAGGTTATGGCAGTTCTCGGATTTACGGACAGTATAGTCGGATTGATATTTGTAAATGCGGCGTTTAATCAGGCGTTTACGATCTGGTTGCTGCGTGGTACATTTATGAGTATCTCGCCGGAGATGGAACAGGCAGCGACGATTGATGGCTGTACCAGAATCCAGGCGTTGATTCGGATTCTGCTTCCGGTAGCTGCACCTGGTATCGTTACGACATTGATCTTTATCTTTATCAATGCATGGAACGAATATACGGTTGCGTTGACGTTGATATCTACCGACACAAGCAAACCGTTGACGGTTGGTATCAATATCTTTAATGGATATAACATGATTGAGTGGCAGTATTTGTTTGCAGCTTCACTGTTTGCGATTCTCCCGGTTGTAATTCTGTTCATGGGAATTGAAAAGAATCTGACAAGTGGATTGACTGCCGGTGGTGTAAAGGGATAAAATGTAATAGAGAGTAAAGATATAAGGGCGGGATATGGCTGTATCCCGCCCACTTTCTATAGAATAATATATGACAGGAGTGATGTTATGAAAGCACGAAAAGGTATCTGCGCGGTAATAGCAGGAGTTGCCGGTAGTCTGGCGGCAGTGACGGTGTTGACTTACAGACAGGTCTTTTTATGTCCGAAGAAACGACCGGAGACGGCGCCATTTCCGAAGGGATCTCAGTATCAGCCATATAAAGAACAGGCAGAAGAACTGATTGCGAGAATAAGAGAACTTCCGTATGAAGAAGTGAATGTTTGCTCGCGGGATGGTCTCAAACTGTATGGCAAATATTATGAACAGAAGTCCGGTGCACCGTTGGAGATATTATTTCACGGGTATCACGGGGCAGCAGAACGGGACTTCTGTGGTGGATTCTGGCTTGCAAGAGAGGCAGGGCATAATATACTTCTTGTAGACGAACGCGGACATGGAAAGAGCGAAGGAAGAGTCTTAAGCTTTGGTATTAATGAACGATATGACTGTATGGAATGGACAAAGTATGCGACAGAGCGGTTTGGTCCGGATACGAAGATCGTGCTGGGCGGTATTTCTATGGGAGCAGCAATCGTGTTGTTGGCAGCCGGACTGGAACTTCCGGATACAGTAAAGGGTATTCTGGCGGATTGTGGATATACTTCTCCGAAAGAAATCGTACAGAAAGTGTCGAGAGACCGTGGACTTCCGGTGAAGATCATGTATCCATTGGCGAGACTTGGAGCAAAGATTTTCGGACATTTTGATCTGGAAGATGGAGATGCGGAAGAAGCACTTCGGAAATGTAAAGTGCCGGTATTATTTATCCATGGTGAGGATGACCGGCTGGTGCCATGCGAAATGAGCTGGAGGAATTATGAGGCGTGTGTGTCGGATAAAATGATATTCACGGTGCCGGGTGCTGGACATACGTTGAGCTATATGGTAGATTATGAGGGATATCGAAACGCGGTATCCGCATTTATGAAGAAAATTGGATGTGGAGCTGATAGCGGGTATGGAGACTGAGCAGCAATCCGATGAAGGAGGTGCCACAGATGGCATTTTTGAAGAAAGAAAAGAAGAGGCTGATATTCCGCCTCGATAAGCCTGCGAGTGAGATTATCGAGTTGTTGGAGCATCCAAGATTTGAGGATAATATCAAGTATACATTTGAGAAAAGCGAAGATACATATACATTGGCTATTACGAAGATACCGTACCAGCTTGGCAAGCACCGTCCGGTGAAATACAGGCTCTGGTTTGAACAGGGAAAGACGGAGAATTATCTGCTGATCGAAGCGGAAGAAGAAAAGAGCGTATTTGTTACATCCAATCAGGAACCAGAGATTTACCGCTTCTTTATTCAGGTATGCGGATGTGAGCCTGTGGTGGGAGTAGAATAACAGTTATGGTACAGTGGTATACAGAACATATCTATCCGAAGATTGTATCGTCGGTGGGGCGAGTTTTTGGAATATTTCCGTTTTCGGCAGCGGAACTGTTGTTATACGCAGGGATTCTGGTGCTTGTGGGATCAGCGGTGCGAATTGTATATCGGTTGCTAAAGAAACGGGCAGAGAAAAAAGAAGGGTTCCGTTATCTGCAGAAGCTTGGGATAACAGCACTGATTCTGGCTGTGTTGTATATGACAAACTGCGGCATTAATTATCACAGGGATTCTTTTGTGGAAAGCATTGGATTAAAAGCAGACAGTTATACGGTAGACGAATTGGAAGCAGTGTGTGAAGATCTGACGGAAGAGGTCAATGCATATGCCGGACAGGTCGAACGAGATGCAGACGGCGTGATGGTACTTAGCGGGAAGGAACGGGAAGAAGCTGTTGCTGCGATGGAACGCCTGGGAGAACAATGGGATGTGCTGGCTGGTTATTATCCGAAGCCGAAGCCGTTAACTGTTTCCGCGTTTCTGTCAGTGCAGAATCTGACAGGGATCTACTCGCCGTTCACTGTGGAGGCGAATTATAATCAGGATATGACGCCGTATAATATTCCGTTTACGGCATGCCATGAATTGTCCCATCTGCGAGGATTTATGCAGGAAGAAGAGGCGAACTTTATTGCATGGCTGGCTTGTAAGGATGCACCGGAGGCGGAACTGCGCTACAGCGGCAGTATGTTGGCGTGGATTCATTGCATGAATGTGCTGTATGAGGAGGATAAAGCATCATGGTCAGAAATCAGGGAGAAACTGTCGGAAGAAGTGGATCCGGATCTCAGAGCTAACATTGAGTTCTGGGATAAATGGGACGGCGCTGTGGCAGAGGTGTCGGAGCAGATCAATGACAATTACCTTAAGGCAAATGGTCAGAAGGACGGTGTACAGAGCTATGGCAGAATGGCAGATCTGGTTGTGGCATATTATCTGTGGGAGGAATAAAAACGTCGGAAATATCAAATTATAAAGATTATAAAGATGATAAAAAAGATTGAAAAAACACTTGCATTTTGTGGGATGCTATGATAATATAATTAACGGTCACTGTTCAAACGGTGACGGTATGGCTCCATGGTCAAGCGGTCAAGACATCGCCCTTTCACGGCGGTAACCCGGGTTCGATTCCCGGTGGAGTCATTGCACGAAAGTGCATCATATAGTAAGGCGCCATAGCCAAGTGGTAAGGCAAAGGTCTGCAACACCTCTATCACCAGTTCAAATCTGGTTGGCGCCTCTTGAAGCCTCAGGAAGTATCCTGAGGCTTTTTGTATTGCGATGAGTCAAAAATTTGGCTGGATCAGAGGATTTGATGAATGCATTGATTTCGGAAGATGCTATATGAGTTTATAGGAATCTTGAAGGCAGTATACGGATTTCTGTAAGACGATCATAAGGAAATATGATAGAATAAGAAAAAATGGAAGTGAGAGGAGTCGGCTATGAAAAAAATACAGGGCATAGAGCTGAGTTCGGAAAGCAATGAAGAGTTACTGCCTGACTTTTTCGTGGATTTCCCGTACATTTCTACCTGCGCGGAGTTTGATAAATATATGGATCCGGTCGTACCGTGGCACTGGCATCGGGCAGTAGAACTGTTCTATGTAAAAAGTGGAAAGGTGGAGTATACAACACCAAATGGAAAATGGATATTTCCTGCCGGGACAGGTGGATTTTTGAATTCTAACGTATTACACTCTTCAAGGGTGAATCCCAAGAGGGATGGAACAGTACAATTACTGCATTTGTTTGAGCCGGAGCTGCTTTCGGGAGGTTTATCCAATCGGATAGATGAGCGGTATATCCGCCCATTGACAGAAAAGTCAGGGGTTGAAATGATTGCGCTTTCGCCGGGAGAACCAGGGCAGGCAGAACTTATACATAAGATATGCGCTGGGTTTGAATTAGAAGAAGACAGCTGGGGATATGAGATTGCGCTTCGGCAGCAACTGACGGATATATGGCTTGGTCTGCTGGAGATAGCAGGATCTGCAACAGAAGAAATGAATCGCAATAAAGATACAGATGAAAAAATGAAAGCAATGATGTGCTATATTCAGGAACATTATGCGGAGACGATATCAGTTAATCAGCTTTCGGAAATGGCGCATATCAGTAAACGGGTATGTTTTCGGCTGTTCCGGGAGAAGCTTCATATGAGTCCGCTGGAGTACATAACAGAATACAGGCTTCGCAAGGCGTGTATGAAATTAATAAATACAGAAGATTCCATTACGGAGATTGCAAATGACTGCGGTTTTGGAACCGGCAGTTATCTTGGGAAGATCTTTCGGGAACATTTCAACTGCAGCCCAAAGCAATATCGTAAAGAATGGCACGATCGTGATATAAATAGTCACAAATAGTATATATTTTTGGGGAGAAATGCATTATTCTGTTATTGTAAAATTTCTTTTAACTTTTTAAATCTAGAAACCATGAAAAGGGGGCCTGGTGTAAAGCCGGCCCCTTTTTCATCAAGGAGGACCTATATGAATCTTACTTATCGATATAGTGCGATCCAGTTTACACACTGGGCGTCATCGACGGGAGCTGCGGTTTTTGCAACGACATATCTGTTAGATAAAGGAATCCATTCTGGCGTGGTGGGTGTCTTATTGGCGTTGGCAGGAATTTGTTCCTGTCTGACGCAGCCGGTTCTTGCATCTTTTGCGGATCGGACAGAAAAGTTTTTATTAACGCAGATGATGATCGTCATGTCTGCATTATGCGGCGTGTGCTTTATTCTGCAACTGATTCCGGGAATTCCAGTGATGTTGATGGCAGTGTTTTATATGGTCGACATCTGGAGCAGTGATGCGATGGTTCCGCTGTTAAATTCGATTAGTGTTGCTTACAATGATGCAGGATATTTTGTGAATTATGGCGCGGCCCGTGGAGTCGGAGCAGTGGCAAGCGCTGTGTCGAGTCTGATTGTGGGATGGGTGATCGTAAAATTAGGTATAACCTGGATGCTGATACTTTTGCTGGCGGTAAGACTTGGAAGCGTGATTGTGCTGGTGGGATTCCCACAGATCGAACAAAGCAGATCGCTGGTCAGAGAAGAACAGAAAAGTCTTTCCGTTTATGAGTTCTTTATTCATTATCGCTGGTACTGCATATCCTTGCTTGGAATAGCTTTTCTGGGAATGTTCCATGCAATGACAGAAAACTATCTGATCGTGATTATGAATGCACTGGGCGGCAATAGCAGTCACGTAGGTATTGCCCTGTTTATTGAAGGGGCGGTGGCAGCTCCTGCAATTTTCTTTTACAATAAAATACGAAAGTTGTCGAGTGACACGAATCTGCTGAAGGTTGCGGCAGTCTCTTTTCTTATAAAGGCAGTCGGCTTTTATTTTGCTGGAAATATAGCAACCGTTTATCTACTGGAGTTTCTTCAGATATCGTCTTATGCACTTTTAGCACCTGCCCAGGTATACTATGCAAAAGAGAAAGTGAATGTTAACGATATGATAAAAGGACAGGCATTTATGACAGCGGCTTATGCACTGGGATGCTCGGCAGGTAATTTCGCCGGAGGTCAGCTGTTGAACTGGGGAGTCGGCGCAATGCTTATGGCCGGTATTGTTATGGCGTTTATTGGAACAGTGCTTGTGTTTGCAACGGTAACAAAATCAGATTTTTCTTAAAGCTGATGAAATCCAGAGCGAGAAAAATGCGCAGGTTTTTGTAGAAAATCAACGAAAACTTTATAAAATTACTTGAATTTTTATAAAAGAAGTCTATAATAAGAATCGGTTAAGGAAATGTTAAGAATTAGAGAACATTGGAGGTGTTTGTATGATTAGTTTTATCATTTGCTTAGCGCTTCTTATAGGAGGCTATTTTGTTTATGGAAAAGTGGTAGAAAACACATTTGCGCCGGATGACAGAGAGACACCGGCAGTCAGGATCAATGATGGTGTTGACTATGTGGTAATGCCACAGTGGAAGTTGTTCCTGGTACAGCTGCTTAATATCGCAGGACTGGGACCAATCTTCGGAGCAATGCAGGGCGCATTGTGGGGACCGGTTGTATTTTTATGGATTACATTCGGTACGATCTTTGCCGGTGGTGTACATGACTATTTTTCAGGTATGCTTTCTGAAAGAAATGAAGGAGCATCTATTTCAGAGGTATGTGGTATTTATCTTGGAAATGTAATGAAGAATGTCATGCGTGTATTCAGTGTAGTACTTCTGGTTATGGTTGGTACGGTGTTTGCAGTAGGACCGGCAGGACTGATTGTTACGTTGCTTAGCAATAAAGGAGTTACCGGTGCATTTGCTAATCCGGAAGTATGGCTGTGGATCATCCTGGCATATTACTTTATTGCAACATTTGTTTCTATTGACAAGATCATAGGTCGTATTTATCCGATCTTTGGTATTTGCCTGATTATCATGGCAATTGGTGTTATCTTTGGTATCTTTACAAATCCAAGTTACACAATTCCTGAGATCTGGAGCCATTTTACCAATATGCATCCGGCAGGCAAGCCAATCTGGAGCTTTATGTTTATCACAGTAGCGTGTGGAGCTATTTCAGGATTCCATTCAACACAGTCGCCACTTATGGCACGTTGTATGAAGTCTGAGAAGCAGGGACATTTCGTATTCTATGGTGCCATGGTTGCTGAAGGTGTGATCGCATTGATCTGGGCAGCAGCAGGATGTGCTATTTACGAAGTAACAGGTGGACTCAGTACTGGACTGAATGATATCCTTGCTAATGGACAGTCAGCAGCTATCTATGATGTATGTATTAAGACAATGGGTACTGCAGGTGTTGCACTTGCCATGATCGGTGTTATTGCCTGTCCGATTACTTCCGGTGATACAGCGTTCCGTAGCGCACGACTGGTACTTGCAGACTGGTTCAAGATTGACCAGGGTAAGATGCAGAAACGACTGGTATTGTGTATTCCGCTTCTTGCTGTTGGTGCATTTGTCGGACATCTGGATTATTCCATCGTATGGAGATACTTCAGCTGGACTAACCAGACACTGGCTATGATCGTTCTGTGGACAGCCAGCATGTATCTGTTCCGTGAGAAGAAGAATTACTGGATTACAGCAGTTCCGGCAACATTTATGAGTGCGGTTTCTGTGACTTATTTCACCTGTGCAGAAGAGTGTCTGGGATTATCTACAGCAGTAGCTTATCCGGTAGGTATTATATTTGCAGTATTGTTCCTGGGTATTTTTATCCATGCGACAAAGAAGCCGATGAAAGAACAGGCATAGGGGCAATAAGGGCATAAGAATAAGATAGAAACGAGATGATAATATGTTTAAACCACATAGATTAGGAGAGATATCCATTCCGGATGACGAATTACTGATTGATAAGAAGAACTGTAGAAAGATCGGACCTTGTGGAATTGGTGAGAAAGCGTTATATTTGAACAGTTTTTATATTGACAGAATATATTACATACCGATCCATTCCGTAAGGAGGATTTTTAAAAGGGTTGCAATGAGTAAGGGCGGCTTTACAGGAAAAGGAGTATTTGGAACATTATCCTATCTTGTGGTTGCATATGGCAATGGTCAGGAAAAGCAATGCAATTTCAAACACGAAGAAGATGTGGACAGGTTCCTTGCTTATATAGAGGAAGCGTATCCGGACATCCCTGTACATAGTGTGGAGGCAGAGCGTAAGCTGGCAGAGAAGGAACGAAGACTTGCTGAAAGACAGCGGGAGGTTAATGTATCGGCAGAGACAAGAACGTGTCTTAACAGGCTGGAACAGGCAGAAAAGTTCCTGAAGAATCAGTCCGATATCTATGTGGATCTCAGTCAGTCTGCTAAGAAGAAAAGGATTTATGACAGAAGTAATCCTGCATATAAATGGGTGGCACTTGCAATCGTTATCATGGGCGCCTGTGCGTTTGCATATGGTGTCTGGGCATTGGTGACACATGCGGGATTTGGAATGTATTTCCTGTTGTTTGGACTGGCAGCGATTTTCCTGTTTGCCGGAGCAAATGTACTTCCTACCTCTAGAAATAACCGCAGATATATAGAAAAGCATCTTGCGGATGCCATTTGTGCGATGGAAGATTATATTAAAGATTATCCGGATTTTCCGGTGCCTGCACATTATGCGCATCCGGTCGTGCTGGAGAGAATGCAGGTGATTCTGAGAACGGGACGTGCAAGAACGATTCCGGAAGCATTGCAGATCCTGAAAAAAGATCTGAAAGCCTTGAATTCAAGCGTTGTAGTTGAACAGGAGGAATATGAGGAGATTATTGCGATCAAACCAATGTTTCTTGTAATGGATTATAAATAATATGAATAAAAAGCCTGGGATCACATGAGGTGAAATGTCATGTGGTCTCGGGCTTTTTGTATGTTATTATATCAGCTTGCAGTTTTCATTTCCTTTTGTTGCAAAGGTGAGAAATTTATTGAGTGCAGGCGTCGGCTCCGGGGTTTCGGAATATGCAACGACCAGATTTCTGCGTAAATGTTCGGTAAATGGACGGACACAGACGTTGAATGGAACGTTGTGCAGAAGAAGCCGGGGCAGCACGGTAATGCCAAAGCCCTGTTCTACCATTTTGATGGCTGTGTAATCTTCATTAATGCGGAATCTTACATTTGGCATAATGCGGTTCATACGCAATAATTTGCCTGTTTCGTAGTCAAAGTCATCTGCCGACAGGATAAAATCCTGACCGTCAATATCGGCAAAAGATACGACCAGTTTGTTTGCCAGCGGATGGTCCAGAGAAGTGACCAGTACCAGCTCATCTGTACCGATTGGAAGGCTTGGAAGATCTTTGGCTACGTATTGTGAAACGAAGATACAGTCCAGTTCTTTTTTGCGTATTTTTTCGGTAAGCTGTTGAAAACCATCTACATAGAGCTGGAATGTGATATTGGGATATTCGGAGGAAAAGTTCTTCAGCACACCCGGGAGCCAATGATAAGCAATGCTCTGAATGGTGCCGATACGGATAAAACCGCTGTCCAGATTGTTGATGTTTGCAGCAATCTGATCGATGCGTTCTCTGCAGATGCGCATATTTTGCAATTCGGTAAAAATCGGCTTCGTACCCGGAAGAGGTTCCATGCCGTTCTTGGACCGTTTGAATAATTTGAGACCGATTTCTTTTTCGTAATTACGTATCGTCTGACTGACGGCGGACTGTGTATAATTGTGTTTTGCTGCTGCTTTTGAGATGCTTTGGTTCTCGTAGACATCGAGAATCACGTCGTATTTTGACATGATAGGGCCTCCGTTCTGATGATAAATGTTATCTTTCTATCATTTTATAAAATCTATCGATAATAATCAATTTATATCCTGGGATTATGTATAAA
>CAVAVU010000032.1:0-11607 GCA_963592205.1 bacterium | reverse complement strand
TGAACTGGTGATAGAGGTGTTGCAGACCTTTGCCTTACCACTTGGCTATGGCGCCATACGATATATGAGTGTCCCCTTCGAGACACTCATACATTATAGCATTCTTTTTTTATTTCGTCAACATTTCTTTGACTTGTTCTTTCTCCGGCATAGATCGGATCGCACCTTTTTTGGTCGTCACGATTGCTGCTGCCGCATTTGCAAAATCAAGGATCTCTGACAGGTCCTTTTCTGTCAGATTATCAATGCCTCTCTCCAGCACCCCGTTCAGCGCACTTCCACAGAAGGTATCCCCGGCACCTGTCGTCTCCACAGTCTCTACCTGATATCCAGCCTTCTCCACACGCATTCCTTTATAATATGCACGGCTTCCGTCTTTACCCATAGTGAGGAAAATAAGCGGAATGTGATACTTCTCCTGCAGATACCGGATTCCTTCATCATAATCTTCTCTGCCGGATACAAACTGAATCTCATTGTCGGAAATCTTCAGGATATCGCAATACCGAAATCCATATTCCATCATCTCTTTTGCCTCATCCATTGATTTCCAGAGCGGCGGTCTGAGGTTTGGATCCAGCGAAATCAGGCAGCCTGCTTCTTTTGCAGTATCCAGTGCCTTTTTTGTTGCACTTCTTACCGGTTCATCTGTCATAGACAACGTTCCAAAATGGAATATTTTTGCCTGACGGATCACATCATAATCCACTTCCTCTTCCCGGAGCATCATATCTGCGCCCGGTTTTCTGTAAAAGGAAAAGTCACGGTCGCCGTCCGGAAATGTATGTACAAATGCCAGCGTTGTAGGAATCTCGTTATCCATCCGAAGTCCGGTCGTATCAATACCGGCTTCTTCTATGGTCTCTTTCAGCAATTTACCAAACTGATCCTCGCCCACTTTACCGAGAAACGCCGTCTTTTTACCAAGCTTTTCAAGCATTGCAAGCACATTACACGGTGCTCCACCCGGACATGCTTCAAAGCAGTTATTGCCCTGTTCACTCTGTCCATTCATTGCAAAATCAATCAGCAGCTCACCCATGGCTGCTACATCATATTTCTTTTCCATCGTCTCTTCCTTTCCATTTTATTAATATCCCAGATGCTCATTAACCAGGATTACTTTAATCCTCTTTGCCACCTTAGAATAACGGGTTACCAGAAACTGGCTGCAGATCGTGTCTGGGGATTTACAGTCTGCGCAGGAACCTGTCTTCTTACACGGTGTCTGAATATCAAAGCGCTGTGCATTAACCGGTGCCGCCAGATTACGCGCACGCGACCATGCCGCATCCAGGTCCCTTACCACTTTATTCATCCCAACGATCATCAGTACATTCTCCGGTCCCCAGGTAATTGCTGCCACACGGTTACCCTTACCATCAATATTGACCAGTATTCCATCTTCTGTAATAGCATTGGTACTGCTAAGAAAATAATCACAACCCATGCACTGAAGTTCTACACCTCTTTTCTCTTCCGGCGTACTGCATACATCCCGGTTATATACCGTGTAATCGCCGGAACAGACTGCATCCTTCAGTCCGATATCCGCTATCGATACTGAACCGCCCCAGCCAACACTGCTGCCATCCGGAATCAGCGCAAGTGCTATCCCAAGCGCTTCTTCTTTCGTCTCTGCATAATGTCCTTCCATATTCCTGGATTCCAGTCCCTTTATAACTTTCTCCGCAAGCTTTTTATTTCTCTCTGTTATCATTTTATTCATAATGACCTCCTATCCCCGCATTTTCATAAAATATAACGCCACCATAATCCGCGTACGGTTCTCGTTGCTCATTATATCATATCCGAGTATCTCTTTCACTTTATTCATCTTATAATTCATCGTATTCTTATGACAGTACATCGCCTGTGCTGTATGCACAATGCTGCATTCATTTTCAAAAAAAGCCTTTAATATATCCAGATAATCGGTGCCCTCTTTTTCATCATAGTCCACCAGCTTGCCAAGTACCTCTCTGATAAATGCTTCTCCGGTATCTTCGTGTCTCAGATCCGACAGCACCTTATATACGCCCAATTCGTCATATAACAGAAGATTCGTCGCAATAGCTGTCTTGGTCAGCTGATACGCCACCATTGCCTGCTCATAGCTGTCCTCCAGATCACCCAGACGCGTTACCATATCGCCGATTCCCACATAGACCTGCGTATCCTGTTTGCAGATCTTCTGGAATATGCGCTGAACCTGCTTCACCGTCTTATCTGCCACCATGATCAGAAGCCGGTCTTCATCCTCTACCACAACCCCTCGAAAATCCGAATATTGAAGCTGCTTGGCAAGTTCCTTAAGACGCTTATTCTCTTCTCCCTCCTGATACGCATGACAGCTCAGAATCGCCATCACATAGCGCATATTACGATAAAACCCATTGTGCTCAAAATGGTGCAAATACGCCGCCTCATGCTCCGGATAATAGATTGCATTCTTAAGCGCCTCATTCAGATTCGTATCCCGCTGCTCATTCTCCAAAAGAATGGACGCAAATATACGCATCACATCCAGATACGGTGTCTTCCATCCACTGGAAAACAATGGAAATTCTCTTTCATTACAATAATCCACAATCCTCTGAGGATAATGACTGCCCTCATGAAGCGACAGCACCAGACCTCCTGTCCCTGCCTCGATCAGTCGCTTTACAAAGTCCATTAACCATTCCTCAGACGTATACTGAATCCCGGCACTGAATACAAGTTCATCACCATGCAGCAGTTCGATAAACTCCGGATTCTCCACAATATGCGTCCATCCAATAACCTTGTGAAAACAGCTCTTCGTCACCAGACGCATATCATACATCGGTTCAATTTCCCGATAAAGTTCTTCCAATGCAACCGCCATATTCTTATCCTTTCCGACATTAAATGTAATATTACTGTCATAAAATCATGCACTTTTGATTTTATCATTTCTATTTTACCAAATTTGTGCTTCGAGCACAATAATATTGACGTTTTCTGTAGCAAAAGGATATATACCATTACCATATAACGTGATATATTGTTCATGAACACAAAAGCATGGTAATCATGCATCCCCCGAATCGTGTTCACATCCAATCTCCAGATTGCTAAAAGACTGCGTAACCACGCAGCCTTTTTTAGTTCAACAGATAGCTATTCAGCTAATTTTACGAATAGTCCGGGCGGGGTTGAATATTTCTCCGGCAAGCACTCTGCTGCCCGTCTATCCCATCTTTTCCATAATCTTATCCAATATGACACCTGCCACTTCTTCTTTTGACATGAGCTCCTGTTCTTCCGCTCCATCCTCGGTAATCAGCGTTACCACATTGGTATCTCCGGCAAATCCTGCTCCTGCAACTTTCAGATTATTCGCCACGATCATGTCTGCATTTTTCTTTTTTAATTTCTTCGATGCATTGCCCAGAAGATCCTGTGTCTCCATCGCAAACCCACACAGAAACTGCCCTTCTCTCTTATGAGTCCCCAGGTATCCCAGGATATCCTGTGTCCGTTCTAATTCAACAGACATCTGCTCATCCGACTTCTTAATCTTCTCCGAGCTGACCGTTGCCGGTCTGTAATCCGCTACCGCTGCCGCCTTGATAATAATATCTGCCCATTCACTCCGCTCAGTGACCACCCGAAACATATCTTCTGCACTGGTCACGGTAACCTTCTCTGTAAAAAGTGGCGCATCCAGTGCCGTATGTCCGCTGACCAGCACAACCTCCGCTCCTCTGAGTGCACTGATCTTAGCAATACTATAGCCCATCTTGCCCGATGAATGATTCGTAATGTAACGCACCGGGTCCAGCGCTTCCTGAGTCGCTCCAGCTGTTACCAGCACATGCTTTCCGGTCATATCTTTTTCAAATGCACATGCCATCAGAATGTACTGAAACAATTCCTCCGGTTCCCGCATTTTCCCTGTACCCACATCACCGCAGGCAAGGTGTCCGCTTGCCGGATACGCAATCGTCATGCCATATTCTTCCAGCTTGCGGAGATTATCCTGCGTCACCGGATTCTCATACATACGGGTATTCATCGCCGGCGCTACGATCTTAGGACAGTCACACGCAAGCATCGTCGTAGTCAGCATGTCATCTGCCATCCCATGCGCAATCTTCGCAATGATATTGGCTGTAGCCGGTGCCACAATCATCACATCTGCCTCTTTAGCGAGTTCTACATGCTCTGTGCTGTATTCATGATTCCGGTCAAACGTATCCGTCAGACATCTTCTGCCTGTCAACGACTCAAATGTCAACGGTGCAATAAATTGTCTGGCATGTTCTGTCATGATTACCTGTACCTGCGCTCCTGCCTTGACAAGAAGGCTTGTAAGCGCTGCACTCTTATATGCCGCAATACCTCCTGTTATGCCAAGAACTACTGTCTTTCCCTTCAGCATAGCCGTATTCTTATTCTCCTTCATTAGCAAATCACCGCCACATCTTCTACAGACTTTCTCTTTGGCATATCCGGTGATACTGTTCCATATCCCACTCCAATTACAGATACTACCATCTGTTCCTGCGGAATATTCAGAATCTCATGCAGTTTCTCCTCATCGCGGATTCCCATAACCAATGTTCCGATTCCCATCTCGGCTGCTTTCAAAAGCAGATTCTCATTAGCAAGTCCGAGATCATAAATGCCCCAGCCATTGCCAAGTTCATTGGTCGGCTCTCCATTTCTTTCATATCCGGAACGGTTCTTAACCACTGCGGTAATAATCAATGCGGATGCTCCCTCTACGTTATTGGCATTGAATTCCGGAAGACACTCGGTACGTATCTTCTCAAACATCTCCGGCGAAAGCACACAATAATATCTGGCTGTCTGGCTGTTCTTCCATGACGGCGCATAGATTGCTGCCTGAATCATTTCCTTAATCTGTTCCTCTGACACTTTCTTTTCTGCGTCATACTTTCTAATACTGCGTCTTGATTCTATTACTTTCTGAAATTCCATACTAACCTCCTGCTCTGTTGTTAAAATGATTAAGCTATGTTCTTATAATGATAACATCATTTTAACACATGTCCCAGATCCAGACAACGAATTTTAGTTTACATTTTCTATTGACTTTTTATTATTTAGTGCTATACTGGCAACATAACGTGCGTATCAATTTTAAAGAAAGGAGTTTACCGTTTTATGGTTGCCACTACCGAAAAAGTAAAAGAAGTTACTCATATATACGATAAAATAATGAAACGAATCCTCACCTTGTCTGCCACTGCTGTTATCAACCTTATTAACGGGCTTTTTAACACCAGTCATCCCACAAATGCTCCGGTTCTCTATCACTGGACCGAACACACTGATGATGACCTGAACCGCACGATTGCCGACACCATCCTTACCATTGATCACACCTATATATATCACATTGAGGCACAGATGTATCAGGATGACGAGATTGAATTCCGTGTATTTGATTATGGCTATAAGTATGCCCTTAATAACCGTAGAAATCCTGACCATCTCACTTTCCCGGCTCCCCGTATTCTTCAGCTTTACGCACATAAAGGTCTGCCGGATTCCAAATCAATTACTCTTGACTTTGGAAATCAGGGTACGTTTCTCTACACCGTTCCTGTATTCAAACTGCTTGACCATGACCTCGCATACCTTAATGACAATAAGATGATCATTCTCGCTCCATTTATGATGCTTTCTCTCCGTGATTCCATCCGCAAAGAACGCACCAAAGAAAATACAGAAGCCTTGCATAATCTTATATTAGATGATATACTTAGCTTAATCGAAAGCAATCGCTTATCCGGAGATATCACATCTGCTGATGCCATACGTCTCCAGCGTTTGCTTTATAAGCTATATCAGCATTTATATGCTCATTATCCGGAATTTCAGGAAGGAGGTCTGAATGATATGATGGAAGATGGTCTTGTCTTAGATTGTGATATTTGGGAGCGGGATATTACCAAAAAGCTGACCAAAGAATTAACCGAACAGCTTACCGGCGAACTGACTGAACAACTCACCGGCGAATTGACCGAACAGCTTACCGGCGAATTAACTGAACAGCTTACGGAGCAGATCACAGATAAAGTCTCCAGCGAGACACGTGCCCAAGATCTTGCAGATACTGTCCGTAAGTTATACCATAAGCTTCACAGTATCGATCAGGTAGCAGATCTTCTGGACCTTACCACAGAACGGGTAACCGAGATCTTAAGGTAATTCAAATCATTCAAATAGGAAAAGTACGCAGGTGAATAGCTCCCTTAATTTACCTGCGTACTCTTTCTTTATTCCTGTTCTGCATTCACCAGTATTGGTGTACCTTCCTCTTCAAGCATTCCGCTATCAGCTGTTTCCTGACCTATTTCTGTGATGATCTTGGCACTATCCCACCCAAGTCTCTCGCACTCTGCACATGCCTTTTCTACATTGCCGTTCTGCAGATATGCACGGATTGCCTGATACTCCACTGCATCTGATTCTTTGGCAATATCCTGACCTTCATTCCAGATTATCTTCTTGTCCGTCTTTGTCTTACCGTAATATACAATCTGTTTTGCATAACAGGTGTAACTCTGCTTTGTTACTCTTGATGTGCCTTTTAAGCTGACCGGAAATATAATCGTACTCTGCCTATGATCCGGTACTGAACCGGTCTCCCAGAAATTTCTTCCACGCATTCGGTATTCCAGTATCTGTCCTGCATTCTGATCACTTAACTCTGCAGGATCCTGAAGTCCTGTCATGGATTGCAGGCCAATACTCTGATTACTCTTCAATGTACAGTATATATCACCACCTGCAAGCTGATACAATTCTGCCACTTCAACATCATCGGATGCGATACCATAAAACATTTCTGAATATCCCCATTCACTATCCGTTACACGGTTACAAAAGCTATGTCCCCCAATTATAACTGCCACAATCAGCACGATACTGGCAATAGCTTTGAGCATGGTTCTCCTTTTTATTTTTTTCATAATCTGAAATGCACTCTGCTGTATCTGCAAGTCTGATTCGGTCTGAGACTGTACATGTACATCCTTCATTTTTTTCAGATGCTTCATATATCTTCCTGCATTCCTGACATGTTGCAATATGAGTCTCTACCATTTTTCTACTCTCTTCCTGCAGGCAGTCATCCTCATATAACACCAGCAGATCCTGTACAATTGCACATTCTTTCTTCATATTTACTGTCCGCCTTTCTGCATCAACTGCTGAATCTTAAGCTTCGCCCGATGAAATATCACTCTTGCCCAATCTTCTTTCCGTCCAAACACCTCGCCAATCTCACGATATGATAGTTCTCCCAATACACGTAAAGTAAAAACTTCCTTATACGGTTCCTCCAGACGATGAAGTATCCGATAAATTTCCATGGATTCTTCTTGCTGTGCCTCTCACGGTCCAGTTCCATCTCTTCCGGGCTCTCACTTACAATCTCACGCCTGTATTTTTTCTTCCAGGAAAAGTAAGTATGTTTTGCAATCTGACACAGCCAGGTCCCAAGCTGGCATCCTCCTTTGAATTTGTGGATAGCTTTCATCGCGCGAAAAAATGTTTCCTGCGTCAGCTCTTCTGCTGTTTCTCTATTTCCATCCAGTGCCAGCAGATAATAATACACTTCTTTATAATATCGCACATAGATCTCTTCAAATTGCATTTACTCACCTCCCTTTACCAATAAGACTCCACACACAGCATTTCGTTACAGTAAATACAAAATATTCTTTAAAATATTATATCCGGTCAATTTTCCTTACTTCCCTATCGTATGTATAAACTCCGTTCACCTCTTCTTCGATGTCCGACCACTGCGTATAAACACCGGCGCAGAGTCCTTCTGAGATCAGTTCCCGCATCTTATCAGACCGTTCTGTACACCGTTTATTCAAGGCTTCTTTGGATTTGCAGGCTCCATATCCATATTGCTTTTTGCACGCCGTATGACCATTTACCGGATAGCTGTATCCACCGTATTCCGATAATACTGATGCTCTCTTTGTCTCTGGTCGAATAAAGAGTCCAAAAAAGTAATTATGAAGGCTTGAAAAATCTCCGCCGCCCTGATCAAACCACCCACTCGCCTGATCGATCAGCCGGCTTGGATCCATTTTCCGCAGAAGTCTTGTCATATCCTCTGTCTGAAATTGACCCCAGCCTTCATTAAAGATCACCCAGGTGGCAATGCTTGGATGTCCTTTCAACACACGTACCGTCTCTTTCATTTCCCGTACAAATTCCAAGCGCCCTGCCTTATTCTTTCGGGACAACAACCGTGGATAAATGTCTCTCATCGGAATCTTTAACCACGACATCACGGTTGCCAGATACGTCACAAACCAATGCTTATATCGTTCCCCGCCATTTACCATATCCTGCCACACTACAATGCCAAGTCTGTCGCAGTGATAATACCATCTCTGCGGTTCGATCTTGATATGCTTGCGCACCATGTTAACCCCAGTTCTTTTCATCTCTGTAATATCAAAGATAAACGCCTCGTCACATGGCGGCGTATACAAGCCCTCCGGCCAGTATCCCTGATCCAGTACACCATTCTGAAACTGTTCCTCACCATTCAGGCAGATACGCGGAAATGCCCCTGTCACATCATCTGGTTCCAGCGAGAACTTCCGCATGGCGAAATAACTGATTACCTGATCATCTCCTATAGTCACTTTGTAATAATACAGATACGGTTCTTCACAAGTCCATAATCTGGCATCTGAAACCGGAATTTCAATCCATGGACCGGAACTTGCCTCTACTTCTTCTATAAGCGATTCCGTATCCTCAAACAGCTTTATCACATCATCTGCACCTTTCATCGCTTCCGGATAAATTGCCGCTTTATGCACTGTAATCTGACACCTTTGTCCCGGTACCGATGTATGAACACGAATTCTAACCACTCCGTGATCTATATCTGGTACTGTTTCCAATTCTGTAATATATACTTCCGGTACATACTCCGTCCACACCGTCTGCCAGATACCGCTCTGTGCCGTATAGAACATGCCGCCTGCTTTCAATTTCTGCTTGCCTCTGGCGTGATGAGACGTATCACTGCGGTCTTTCACAGCCACGGTAAGCTCATTTGCCCCATCGTGCACATACTCCGTAATATCCAGTTCAAACGGCAGATAACCGCCTGTATGACGACCCGTTTCCCGACCATTCACATATACTACACATCCCTGATCCACCGCTCCAAAATGCAAGATCAGACGATGTCCTTTCAGCCATGTTTCCTCTATATCAATGACACGGTGATACCACAGATACTCCTCCGGCTGCAACTGACGATTTACGCCGGACAGTGCTGCTTCCGGTGAAAATGGAACCAATATCTTTCCGTCAAATACCTGCGGACAATGATACGTATCTGTAAATGCATAGTCCCAGTATCCATTCAGATTCATATACGAATCCCTGACAAGCAGCGGTCTCGGATATTCCGAGAGTACGTGCTCCGGATCTATATTCTTTCCCCATCTGGTATATAACTGCTTCATAAACTGTCCCCTTTCATTTCTATGACGCCGGGGCAAAAACTCCCCGCCATGACGCCTGCGGATTGTTTCGTGCTCCGCACTCCTGGCATCTTTATATTATATCATGTCCAACGCCGATACGCTCTATCTGCAGACATAGAAATCCCCGGCCTTCCTTTCGAAAGACCGGGGATTTCCGGAGACTATTTTAATTGCTTATTGTTCATTTAGAACTACATGATGCATTGTCTCTGATTTTGATATCTTACATGTATGACAGGTGTCCGAACATTGGCCAGAACTTCAGGAAGATATAACCAAGGATAATTGCAAGCAGCGCTCTTACAATTACGAACGGAATACCATATCTCATCTGCTTGCTTGCATCCAGTCCACTACCTACTGTGATAGCACGCACACTTACAGGAAGCAGAAACTCTGCATTGTAACCCATTACTGTGATAAACCAGTATGGTACCGGATTCAGTCCAAGGTTTGTACACAGTGTCAGGATAATCGGAATTGTTACAGCTGCTGATACGGTAGAGTTAGTAAGCTCTGAGATCAGGACTGCTGACAATACAAATACTACGATGATTGCAAGGTCGCTTGTCAGGTGCATATCTGTGATAACCTTTGCGATACCTGCTCCGGCTCCTGAACCATTTACGATATTACCAAGTGCAAGACCGCCTCCGAACAGAAGCATCATGCCCCACAGCATGTTCTGCTGAGCGTGCTCCCATGTAAGGATCGGGTTCTTCTTATCAGCTGATGTGATAACGAATGACAGTGCTCCAAGGATTGCAAAGATGTAAGCAGGTTCCAGTGATGGAAGTGCGCTTGCAAACAGTGGACGTGTAAATGCACCGATCATAGCTAACAGGAACAGTGTTCCACAGATCTTCTCATCTCTCTTCATAGGTCCGAGTTCTGCATAAGCTTTTTCGAAGTAATCTTTTGTTCCTTCCAGCTTCTCACCTTTACGTGTGAAGAAGAAGAACATCAGTACCAGTGTAACTACTGCTGTCAGGATGAAGAATGGAAGAATACGTACTACCCAGTCTACATACATGAACTCATGTCCTGACCACTCCTGGAAGAAGGAAATAGCAGCTACGTTCATAGCGCCGCCGAGCGGAGAACCTACACCACCAAGTCCGGCTCCCCATCCAATACAGAGAAGAATCGGAACAGCAGGTGCTGCTTTCTTAATATCCTCATATCCTGCAGCATGGATCATAGCTACAGCGATAGGTGTAAACAGTGCACATACAGCTACGTTCGGCAGGCAGGATGAGAAGATCATACTTGCAAGTAACCATACTGTAATCTGAGATTTCATAGAAGGTCCCACTAACGAAAGTACCTTCAGAGCAACTCTCTTGTCCAGTCCTGTTGTTGCCCACGGAATTGTAAGTAAGCAAGAACCAAAGATCAGGATAATACTTCCTGATGCATACTGAGCGATAACTCCACTCTGTTCTACCATACCGAACAATGCGTTAATACCAACTGGCAGGAATGCTGTAACTGTCAGGCTGACTGGCTGTGTTGCCCACCAGAATACCATCCATAACAAAGTACCGATTGCCATTGCTCCTGCTCCTCCAAGTGCGCCCTTCAGTGCCACTGAAGCGATCGCAAACAGGACAGGACCAATAATTAAGTAGGTAAGTCTTTTCTTTGTGTCCATAATCATTTCTCCTTATCGTTTATCCTTTTAGATTATTTATTACTTGTTAAAAGAATATCAAACAATTTCAGATCTGAAAAGTAGCTACTCGGGTGGGATTGTGTAAGGAATGTTACCCATATTTCTCAACTACTTATATAAATTAGGTAATTTACCCGATATTTTTTTAACATAGTGTTCCGCTTTTATCATACATTTTCTCTTATCCAACCATTTTTTGTTAAATATCTTTGCATGCAAAAAGCAGATGACAAATATCATCTGCTTTCAGCACACACTATTTACAATTTTATTCACTCAATCCGTCATAGTTAACCGGGCTTATCCCCAGACAAGTCCTTTTCCTGCTTCTACTGCTTTATCATAGATTACCTTTGCAGCCACCAGATCCTGTGCAGCCACTCCAACAGTCTCATATAC
>CAVAVU010000031.1:0-9806 GCA_963592205.1 bacterium | reverse complement strand
GTATAAAAGTGATGAACCGACAGCTGTGATACAGAATTGGATGAGGAATAGAGATGTAATTGAATTTTTGGGATTATGGGAGAGATTGTATAATCAAGATTTTAAACCCCTCGAATTCGAGGGGTTTAAAAATCAGGCGGGAGCGAATTCGTTTACAATGTCTCCTAAAAAATGGATTAATGCAACTAATGCGATTGGTATAGTCAGTAAAGCAGGACGTTATGGAGGAACATACGCTCATAGTGATATTGCAATGTCGTTTGCTACATGGATTTCACCGGAATTTCAATTATATATTATGAAAGATTATAAGAGAGTGAAAGAGGAGGAGAATAGCAGGTTTTCATTAAAATGGAATTTGAACCGTGAACTGTCAAAGTTGAATTATAGGATTCAAACGGATGCAATTAAAGCGCATTTACTACCACCGGAATTAACGCCTGCTCAAATTGCGTATACATACGCAAGTGAAGCAGATATGTTAAATGTGGTGTTGTTTGGAATGACTGCCCGGGAATGGAAAGAATCGAATTCAAAGAAAGCGGGTACTATAAGAGATAATGCAAGTATTTATCAATTGTTGGTATTGACAAATATGGAGAGTTATAATGCGGTACTAATTGAACAAGGAAAATCCCAAAAAGAACGAATGAGTCATCTGCATAGAATGGCTGTACAACAAATGACAACATTGAGTGCATTGGAATTAAATAAATTACCAAAGATTAGTCAGAGAGAAATGTGATGTATAATTGAATCTGATTTCCACATACTATCCATACATTACCATATGGAAAAATATGTAGAAAACAGGAGGATTAATTATATGAAAGCCACAGGAATTGTCCGCCGGATTGATGATCTGGGGCGGGTGGTGATACCGAAGGAGATACGAAGAACGCTTCGCATCCGCGAGGGCGATCCGTTAGAGATATTTACAGATCGGGAAGGGGAAGTGATCCTGAAGAAATATTCACCGATCGGAGAACTGGCAAATTTTGCAGGGCAGTATGCGGAGAGTATTGCGCAGGCACTGGGGTGTCTGGTGTGCATCTGTGACACGGATCAGGTGATCGCGGCCTCAGGGAATGGCAGAAAGGAACTGCAGGATAAGCATATCAGCAGTTCACTGAGGCAGATCATGGAGGAGAGGAAGACAGTAGTGGCTTCTGAGGGCAGTCAGGATTATGTGCGGATTGCAGCAGAACAGGAAACCGCATATATAGAAGAAGTAATTGCACCAATTATTTGTGTAGGAGACAGTATCGGAGCAGTAGTGCTCCTTAACCGGGAAGGGAAGAAAGGATTTGGAGAGCCGGAGAAGAAAGCGGCATTATGCGCGGCCGGATTCCTGGGACGTCAGATGGAGTAGATAAATTTATGAATATATACCCAGAGCCTGTCATAAAGATAAGTAGAATGGATGAATGACAGGAGGGGACGATGAAAGCAAATGGAGCGGTATCGGGAAAGATTGGATGGCTGTTGAAATCGCTGCTGGCGGCATATGCATTGACAGGGGTTCTGCTGCTTGTGCTTGCGATGATCCTGTACAAATTAAATGTAGAAGAGAATGTGGTGTCAGCCGGGATTATCGGAATCTATGTGACATCTACATTTTTCGGAGGATTGATTATCGGAAAGCTGGCAAAGGTGAGGAGATTCGTCTGGGGACTGATCCTTGGAATCAGCTATTTTCTGTTACTGTTGTTAATAACACTGGGGGTGTATCGGACACTTGACGGGGCAGTGACAGGATTTGTCAGTACATTTTTCTTATGTGCCGGAGGTGGAATGTTTGGAGGCATGGTATCCTGAGTGCAGCGAGGCTCGATATCCTAAGAAAAAGATTGCGAAACTCATGTCAAAATGTTATAATGACGTAAGTTAAGCAAAAGTAAGGAGGGATACGGTCATGAAACATGTAAAATCATTGAACAAACCCATGAACAGCAACCTGGAGAAAAAGGGATGCGGTGAGTGTCAGACATCTTGCCAGTCAGCATGTAAGACATCCTGCACAGTAGGAAATCAGACTTGCGAGCAGAGCAAATAATTCTGAGATAATATGAAATACTCGGGACAGCGGTCTTTTGGGTCGCTGTTTCTTGTTGTATAGGGATATTTATAAAAATAAGACAGAAAGGGGTACGATATGATTCATCAGTACCGTAATAATGGATACAATATCGTGATGGATGTCTACAGTGGAGCAGTTCACGTGGTAGATGATGTCTGTTACGATGTGATCGCTGAGGTGAACCGGGCAGCAGAAGAGCCGACAGCAGAGAGCCTGAAGGCTCCGGAAGTGAAGGCAGGGCTTCTTGAGAAGCTTGGTGACCGCTATGAGGCGGCAGATATTGAAGATGCCCTGTCAGATGTGATTGAGCTGACAGAAGGTAATCAGTTATTTATGAAAGATATATACGAGGGTATGGTTGAGGTTGTCAAGGAACGTAAGACCGTGGTAAAGGCATTATGTATGCACATTGCCCATGACTGTAACCTGGCGTGCAGATACTGCTTTGCAGAGGAAGGCGAGTATCATGGACGAAGAGCTATGATGAGCTATGAAGTCGGAAAGAAAGCGTTGGATTTCCTGATTGCCAATTCCGGCAGCAGACGGAATCTGGAAGTGGATTTCTTTGGCGGAGAGCCGTTGATGAACTGGCAGGTAGTTAAAGATCTGGTAGCATACGGAAGAGAGCAGGAGAAAAAGTTCAATAAGCATTTCCGATTTACAGTTACGACAAATGGCGTGCTGCTGAATGATGAGATTCAGGACTTTATTAATAAGGAAATGGATAATGTGGTACTGTCACTGGACGGAAGAAAAGAGATTAATGATAAGATGCGTCCGTTCCGTAACGGTAAGGGAAGCTATGATCTGATCGTGCCGAAGTTCCAGAAGCTGGCTGACAGCAGAAATCAGGAACGTTATTACATAAGGGGTACATTTACCCGCAACAACCTGGACTTCTCCAATGATATCCTGCATTATGCAGACCTTGGATTCAAGCAGATGTCCATTGAACCGGTGGTCGGAGAAGAGTCAGATCCATATGCGATCCGTGAGGAAGATCTGCCGCAGATCTTTGAAGAATATGACAAGCTGGCAAAGGTTATGATTGAGCGTGAAAAAGAAGGAAAAGGTTTCAACTTCTTCCATTTTATGATAGACTTAGAGGGTGGACCTTGCATTTATAAACGTTTGTCCGGATGTGGTTCCGGTACGGAATATTTATCTGTAACTCCATGGGGAGACCTGTATCCATGTCATCAGTTTGTAGGACAGGATGAATTTCTGATGGGTAATGTAGACGAAGGTATTACGAAGCCTGAGATTGCAGACGAATTTAGAAGCTGCAGTGTATATTCCAAGGATAAATGCAGGAACTGTTTCGCTAAATTTTATTGCAGCGGCGGCTGTATGGCTAACGCATACAATTTCCACGGCACGATCCATGATGCGTATGACATCGGATGTGAGATGCAGCGGAAGCGTGTGGAGTGTGCGATCATGATAAAGGCTGCACTTGCGGAGCAATAAACAGAAAGGAATGTAAGACATGAACAAGAAGAAAGGCATTATCAGTCTCATTCTCACAGTTGTTCTGATTGGACTTCTGGGATTCACAACAATCGTAGGATTCGGAGATGCTCATATCGGAGCTTCTAAGAATATCAAGCTTGGTCTGGATCTGGCAGGTGGTGTGAGTATCACTTATCAGGTTAAGAATGATAATCCTACCAGTGAGGAAATGAGCGATACGATCTACAAGCTGCAGAGACGTGTAGAGCAGTACAGTACCGAGGCTTCCGTATATCAGGAGGGAGATGACCGGATTAATATTGAGATTCCGGGTGTAACAGATGCGAATAAGATTCTGGACGAGCTTGGCAAGCCGGGTTCCCTGGAATTTCAGGATCCGAATGGAGAAACCGTAATTACTGGTTCCGATGTCAAGACGGCGACAGTTAAGACGGGTCAGGACGAAATGAATAACAAAGAGTATTCAGTAGAACTGACTTTGAATGATGATGGAACTAAGAAGTTTGCAGATGCTACGACAGAGTTTGTAGGACAGCAGATTTCAATCATATACGATGGAGAGACCATCAGCGCACCGAGAGTTAATGAAGCAATTACCGGAGGACAGGCTTATATTACCGGTAACTTTACATACGAAGAGGCAGAGAACCTTGCTTCTACGATTCGTATCGGTGGTCTGAAGCTGGAACTGGAAGAACTTCGTTCCAACGTGGTGGGAGCTCAGCTTGGAGCACAGGCAATCAGCACCAGTGTAAAAGCTGGTATCGTAGGACTGGTACTGGTATTCCTGCTGATGTGTTTCCTGTATCTGTTACCTGGACTCGCAGCCAGTCTGGCGCTGGTTATCTATACAGGACTGGTACTGGTTATCCTGAATGCCTTTGATATTACTTTGACCTTACCTGGTCTTGCGGGTATTATCCTTGGTATCGGTATGGCGGTAGATGCCAACGTTATCATCTTTGCCCGTGTGAAGGAAGAGATGAGCAGGGGAAGAAGCGTGCACAACTCCCTGAAAGAAGGATTCCACAAGGCAATGTCAGCTATCGTGGATGGTAACGTGACTACTTTGATCGCGGCAGCAGTACTGTGGCTGAAAGGATCAGGAAGTGTTAAGGGATTTGCCCAGACACTGGCAATCGGTATCATCGTGTCTATGTTTACAGCACTGGTGATTACACGTATGATCGTATATGCATTCTATGCAGTCGGTATTCATAATGAGAAGCTGTATTACAGACCGAAGAAAGAGCGCAAGCCGTTTGATTTCGTGGCAAAGAGAAAAGTATTCTATCCGATCGCAGCAGTAGTTATTATTGTGGGATTTATCGTAATGGGTGTCGGTTCTTCCACAGGAAAGGGTGCATTTGCATACAGCCTTGAATTTGAGGGCGGTACATCTACAACGGTAGAATTTGACAAAGATTATAGCATTGACGAGCTGGATGAAAAAGTAGTTCCTGTAGTAGAAGAGATTACAGGAGATAAGAATGTACAGACGCAGAAGGTTGCCGGAAGCAATCAGGTTATCATCAAGACCAAGACACTGGATCTTGATACCCGTGAAGCCCTGAATCAGGCAATGGCTGATAACTTTGGCGTAGATGCTTCTACGATCACTGCTGAGAATATCAGCTCTACGACAAGTAAAGAGATGCGTCAGGATGCGGTTATTGCGGTTATCATCGCTACGATCTGTATGCTGCTGTACATCTGGTTGCGATTCAAGGATATCCGCTTTGCCGGAAGTGCGGTACTGGCGCTGATCCACGACGTACTGGTAGTTATTGCATTCTATGCAGTATCCAGAATCTCTGTGGGTAATACATTTATCGCTTGTATACTGACCATCGTTGGTTATTCTATCAATGCGACCATCGTTATCTTCGACCGTATCCGTGAGCAGTTGAAGACAAAGACGAAGAATGCCGATCTGAAAGAGATCGTCAACGACAGTATTACACAGACACTTACCAGAAGTATCTATACATCACTGACAACCTTTATCATGGTATTCTGCCTGTTCATCATGGGTGTAAGCTCTATGAGAGAATTTGCATTACCATTGATGGTAGGTATTCTGGCAGGAGCATATTCTTCTGTATGTATCACAGGTACACTGTGGCATACACTGAAGACCAAATCTAAGAAAAAATAATAAAATGTAGCTATTAGAAATGATGGTTACAGACAGCCATGCCGGATCAGGTGTGGCTGTCTTTATATAATGCCGGGGAACTCCGGCTTTGATGAAAGTACGAAATGGGGAAAATTATGGAACGCTGGGTATTGCTTAGAAAGGGCGCTGATTATCAGGCAATCGGAGAGAAATTTCATATTGCACCGAGAATTGCATGTCTGATCCGCAACCGGGAAGTGATCGGGGATGAAGCAATTGATCAGTATCTGAATGGTACAATTACAGATCTTCATGACGGGATGCTGATGAAAGGCATGGATCAGGCAGTGGACATTCTAATGGAGAAGCTCAGGGAAGGTGCCAGAATCCGTGTAATCGGTGATTATGACATCGATGGTGTCAATGCAACGTATATTCTGCTGGAAGCATTAGAGGGACTACATGGGGATGTGGATATGGACATTCCGGACCGCATCACGGACGGATATGGTCTGAATCGCAATCTCATTGACCGGGCATTTGACGATGGTATTGATACGATCATTACCTGTGATAATGGAATCGCGGCGGAATCTGAGATCGCATATGCGAAAGAAATGGGCATGACTGTGATCGTAACGGATCACCATGAAGTGCCATATACGGATGAAGGAGAAGAGAGGATATACCATCTGCCTCCGGCGGATGCAGTGGTAGATCCAAAGCAGCCGGGCTGTGGATATCCGTTTAAAGGTCTCTGCGGTGCAGCGGTGGCTTATAAATGCATGGAATGTCTGTATGAAGCTATGGGAGAGGATTCAACGGATCTGGATTATTTGATGGAATCCGTCGGCATTGCTACTGTGGGAGATGTAATGGATCTGACGGATGAGAACCGGATCTTTGTTAAACAGGCGTTGGAAATGATGGGACACAGCTCGAATCCGGGACTTAGGGCGCTGATGCAGTGCACGGGCGTGCCGGCAGATCAGGTGAGTGCGTACCATATTGGCTTTGTACTTGGTCCGTGCATCAATGCAGGAGGAAGACTGGACACGGCAAAACGTGCACTGGCACTTCTAAGGGCGAAGAATGAGCGGGATGCGATGGTACTTGCAGGTGATCTGAAAGCGCTCAATGACAGCAGAAAAGAACTGACAGAGCGGGCGGTAGAAGAAGCGGTCCGCGTGGTGGAAGAAAATGGATATCAGGATGACCGTGTATTGGTAATCTATTTGCCAGACTGTCATGAGAGCATTGCAGGAATTGTAGCGGGACGGATCCGAGAACGTTACTACCGGCCAGTGTATGTGCTGACAGACAGTGAAGACGGTGTCAAGGGATCAGGCCGGTCCATCGAAGCGTATCATATGTTTGAAGAACTGATCAAATGCCAGGATCTGCTGACAAAGTTTGGCGGCCACAGACAGGCGGCGGGGCTTTCTATGGAACCTGATAAAGTGGATGCATTTCGCAGCAGGTTAAATGAGAACTGTACACTTACAGAAAAAGACCTGCAGGAGAAAGTGTCTATCGATATGGAACTTCCATTTTCCAGTATTACAGAAGAATTTATTGAAGAACTGGAACTGTTGGAACCATTTGGAAAGGGGAATACCAAGCCGGTATTCGCAGTGCGGAATGCAGAACTCCTGTCGGCGAGAATGATCGGACGGGAGCGCAATATGTTAAAGCTTCAGATCCGGGATGACAGCCGTGTTACTATGGAAGCATTATACTTCGGAGATGCATCCGTATTTATGGAAGCAGTAGCGGCCAAGTATGGCAGAGACTGTGCTGAGAGACTGCTTGCAGGAAAGCCATCCGGTATTCGGATGTCATTTACTTTTTATCCGGGTATCAATGAGTATATGGGTAACCGGACAAAGCAAATTATTATTACCCATTATATGTAATTATAATTACCTATAATATGTAAAAGAGTTTGAAAACATTGTATGCAAATGCTATACTATAAGATAGTATTTAGATACTGAAAGGAAGGAGGGCATTGATATGGCAGATGTGAAGAAACAGATGGAGCCGAGCAGCAGTATCAGACCGGAAGTTATTACAGAGAACCAGGCAATCGGTCTGGAAGTGGTGGATGGTCATGCAGTGAAAGCACCTGCAGATTATCAAGACCCTGAGGAATTATACCAAGTTCTTATTAACAAAGTGAAGACATATCATCCGTCAGAAGATGTGTCTATGATTGAAAAGGCATATAAGATTGCGAAAGAAGCTCACGAAGGACAATTCCGTAAATCCGGGGAGGCATATATCATTCATCCCCTGTGGGTAGCCATTATACTGGCGAATCTGGAACTGGATAAGGAGACAATCGTAGCCGGTATTCTCCATGATGTGGTAGAAGATACGGTTATGACAGATGAAGAGATCCGCAAAGAATTTGGAGACGAGGTAGCACTTTTGGTAGACGGTGTTACCAAGTTAGGACAGCTCTCTTATTCAGCCGATAAGCTGGAAGTGCAGGCAGAAAACTTAAGAAAGATGTTCCTTGCAATGGCGAAGGATATCCGAGTTGTCATTATCAAGCTTGCTGACCGTCTGCACAATATGCGGACACTGCAGTTTATGCGTCCGGAGAAGCAGAAAGAAAAAGCGAGAGAGACGATGGATATTTATGCACCGATCGCTCAGAGGCTTGGTATTTCCAGAATTAAGACGGAACTTGATGACCTGTCTTTAAAATATCTGAAGCCGGAGGTGTTCTATGATCTGGTAGATCAGATCAATGCCCGTAAGACGGAGCGGGAAGAATTTATCCAGCAGATCGTCGAGGAAGTATCGAACCATATTAAGAATGCGAATATCGATGCAGACGTTTACGGAAGGGTAAAGCATTTCTTCAGTATTTATAAGAAAATGGTAAATCAGGATAAGACGGTTGACCAGATCTATGATCTGTTCGCGGTACGTATTGTGGTAGATTCAGTCAAAGACTGTTATGCGGCACTGGGTGTGATCCATGAAATGTATACTCCGATTCCGGGAAGATTCAAGGATTACATTGCCATGCCGAAGGCAAATATGTACCAGTCTCTGCATACGACACTGATGAGTTCGGCAGGACAGCCATTTGAGGTACAGATCCGTACCCATGAGATGCATAAGACAGCGGAATATGGTATTGCTGCGCATTGGAAATACAAAGAGTCTAATGATGGTAAGAAGAGTGTAGAGGTTCAGGAAGAAGAGAAGCTGAACTGGCTCAGACAGATTCTGGAATGGCAGAGAGACATGTCTGATAACAAGGAATTCCTTTCTATGTTGAAGGGAGACCTGGATCTGTTCAAAGAAGATGTATATTGCTTCACTCCGAATGGAGAAGTAAAACGTCTGCCAAATGGCTCTACTCCGATTGATTTTGCCTATGCGATCCACAGTGCGGTCGGCAATAAGATGGTCGGCGCCAGAGTCAACGGCAAGCTTGTAACCATTGATTACAAGATTCAGAACGGAGACAGGATTGAGATCCTGACTTCGCAGAATTCCAAGGGGCCAAGCCGTGACTGGCTGAATATTGTGGCAAGTTCACAGGCGAAGTCGAAGATCAATCAGTGGTTTAAGAAGCAGTTTAAAGAAGAAAATATTATACGCGGTAAGGAGCTGATGGCAGCTTACTGCCGTTCTAAGAGTATTGAAATTACGAATATTACCAAGCCGAAGTATCAGGAGATCGTCCAGAGAAAGTATGGCTTCAAAGACTGGGAGTCGGTGCTTGCGGCGGTTGGACACGGCGGCTTAAAAGAAGGCCAGGTAGTGAACCGTCTTGTGGAAGAATACAGTAAGGAACACAAGCAGGAGATTACCAACGAGGCTGTTCTTGAAAAGGTAGCAGAAGCAACAAAGAATAAAGTACACATTGCCAAGTCCAAGAGCGGTATTGTAGTTAAAGGAATTGATGATGTGGCAGTTCGTTTTTCACGCTGCTGTAACCCGGTGCCGGGTGATGAGATCGTAGGATTTGTAACCCGCGGACGAGGACTTTCTATTCACCGTACAGACTGCGTGAATATCCTGAATCTGACGAATGCTGAGAGGGCACGTCTGATCAATGCTGAGTGGGAGAGTACCGTAACCGGCAAGGAAGGCGGACAGTATCTGACA
>CAVAVU010000030.1:0-16378 GCA_963592205.1 bacterium | reverse complement strand
CACAAGTAATGAGATATTATAAACTCAACAAAAGGAAATACCTAAAGAAAATAAAATCTAACGAAAAGGAGGACAGACCACCAAAAACGTAAATCCAATTTAGAACGTAAAATTTATGAAACGAGGTATGGTCCAATGTACTAAGTAAAACACTTCAAAGAATCTATCTAAATTATATGAATAACAGGTAAACGGTAAAGTTGAATGTGCTAATACATTAGAATAAAAAGAAAAGAAAAAAACAAATTACCACATTACACTATTGCAGATAGTTTAAGATAGATAAATAATTTAATAGGAGGTTAGTCCAATGGACGATGTGGTTTAAATCCGCTGTACTGATAATTAAGATATTGGCACAGCGGATTTATTTTGTGCAATAAGCCGCTATGCAGTAAGACAATAATCGAGTAGGTGTCAACCTGTTCGATTATTGTCTTACTGCTCTTCGTATATCATGGAGCAGACTTTTCCCACTTTCTGTTTGTAATCTCCTGTATGGATCGGAGGCATCCATGCTTTTGACTTAAAGTCATCCAATATGAATGGAATCATTTTTTCTGTAAATTCTTGTTCACTTTCAGCCAATCCACGCTCAGCAAGAGTCTCCTTTAATGGCTTCAATCCTGCATCTTTATAGAATGCCAGAATCGCGTCCGCCACTCTGTCTGCATTTGTGGCCAGATCATCACACACTGACATACCCATTACAGCTGCCAGTTCTCTGATCTCATCTGCGGCATATTCCGCAAAATGACGGATTACCGTCGGAAGTACCATCGCGCAGGCATGTCCGTGTGTAATATGATAAATGCTTCCAATCGCATGTGCCACTGCATGGCCATTCGGAACTCCGCCATTGGCAAGTGCGTTGTGCGCCGCCCAGGAAAGCTGCTCTCTTGCTTCCAGATTATCCGGCTCATTCACTGCCACCGGAAGCCATTTCCAAACCTTCTCCACACATTTCAACAGAATCGTATTCGTATATTCATTCGATGCAATCCCTACGATGATCTCGACCGTATGCGCCAGTGTATCAAGTCCTCCGTATAGCGTTGCCTTTGCCGGCATTCCAAGCGTAAACTCTGGATCGATCACTGCCAGATCCGGTGAAATATGACTGTTGCCAAAGCTGAATTTGAGCCCGTGGATTGTACTGCTGATCACACAGTCTGCCTGCATATTTTTAATCCTCTCTGCGATTTCCATACACACAATATCGGTCGGCTCCGGCGTCACATCGGAGTATACCTGATATGCGATTCCTTCTGCTTCTATCTCTTTCAGGATCTGTGTTGTTATCTGATGATGGATCATATGCTTTCCGGATACGATCAGACAATTCTGTGCTCCAAGCTTCACCAGTTCCGGTGCGATACGGGCTGCACTTCCGCTACCCCATATCACTCGCGGAATTATTCCCTTTTCATAGTTCTTCATTCTGATTCTCCTTTATACCTGATATTCCAATGCTGCCTCAAGGAATCCCTGTACCTGCGCCGCTGTATTCCGCTCTCCAAAACAGCTGTGTCCGGTATCGAGCAGTGCGATTTGCGTCATCTCATATTCGGAAAGTTCAAAGTCAAATACATCCAGATTCTGAGCCATACGTACTGGGTTCGCAGATTTTACAACCGGTACGATACCTCTCTGCATCAGCCAGCGGATCACGACCTGTGCCACGGATTTCTGATGTTCCTCGGCAATCTGGCACAGCAGTTTATTCTCAAAGACTTTTCCAGCTCCAGCCGCTAACGGAGACCACGCCTGCATCTGAATGTTCTGCTCCTGCATATATTTAAGTTCGTCTTCACGCTGGAAGAATGCATTACATTCGATCATATTGACTGCCGGTTTTACCTTCTGGAAAAACAGAAAATCAGCCAGTCTGTCCTGTTTGAAATTGTCTACACCGATTGCCTTTACTTTACCTTCTTCATATAACTCTTCCATTGCACGCCATGCGCCATAGTAATCGTTAAACGGCTGATGGATCAGATACAGATCCACATAGTCCAGTCCAAGTCTGTCCAGCGAGCGTTTCAATGCATCTTTCGCTTTCTCATAACTTGTATCCGTGATCCATAACTTGGTCGTAACAAACAGTTCTTCTCTCGCGATTCCGCTTCGTTTGATTGCCCTGCCTACCGCAGCTTCATTTTCATATGCTGCTGCCGTATCGATCAGACGGTATCCTGCCTGGATTGCCTGATATACTGCCTCTTCGCATTCTTTTTCGTCCGTCATACGGAAGACTCCGTAACCGATTAACGGCATTTTCGTTCCATTATTCAATGTGATTGTGTCTGTTGCTTTCATATTCCTTCTCCTACTACAATATATTTATGGTTAATATCCCTTACAGCCAGTAAGGAATTATCCATCTTGTTGCTTAAGCTGTTAGAATGAGTGGAGCAATAGGTCTGGCCTCCTTCTCTCAGGACCTTACGTCCGTAATAAAGTCAGCCAACCAGCCACTCTTCCGCAGCATTCGTTTTACGCAGGTTGAACCTTAATGCGTTCGTGTGAACTCCCCAGTAGATTGAATAGGCAATGAGAAAACTGGTATTGACCATTGCTAATACATTACAAAGGAGTATCTGTTATGAACGCTGTTGGTATTGATATTTCCAAAGGAAAAAGTACTGTCACTATCCGAAAACCGGGAGATGTGGTTATTATGCCACCCAGTGATATTCCTCACACCCTGTCTGCCATAAACAACCTGATCAAACAGATCAAAAGCCTTGAAGGCGAAACCAAGGTCTGCATGGAACATACCGGCAGATACTATGAACCGGTTGCTACATGGCTTTCTGATGCCGGTATCTTTGTCAGTGCTGTAAATCCTATCCTGATCAGAGATTTCGGCGATGATTCCCTCCGCACACCCAAGACTGATAAAGCGGATTCTAAAAAAATCGCACGTTATACTCTTGACCGATGGACCAAACTGAAGCAATATGGAAACATGGATAAAACACGCAACCAACTAAAAACTATGAATCGACAATTTGGATTCTATATGGCTCAGAAAACTGCAATGAAAAACAATCTCATTGCACTTATCGACCAGACCTATCCGGGAGCCAATGATTTCTTTGACAGCCCTGCCCGCAGTAACGGCAGCCAGAAATGGGTAGATTTCATCCATACCTACTGGCATGTCGATTGTGTTCGTTCCAAGTCATTAAATGCCTTTACAGAGCATTACCAGAATTGGTGCAAACGGAAAAACTATAACTTCAGTGCAGAGAAAGCCGCGAAAATTTATCAGATTTCCTCTGACCTGATTGCCGTATTTCCAAAGGATGATGTCACAAAAATGTTGATATGGCAGGCAGTAGCATTACTAAACACTGCTTCAAAAACGGTAGAATCGCTCCGTTCAAAAATGAATGAGCTTGCATCCACACTTCCGGAATATCCGGTTGTCATGGATATGAACGGTGTCGCGGCTACCCTTGGTCCGCAGCTTATCGCTGAGATTGGAGATGTTACCCGTTTTACACACCGGGAAGCCCTTACTGCCTTTGCAGGCGTTGATCCTGGAAAGAATGATTCTGGAAAGCGCATACAAAACAGTGTGCGAACCTCAAAGAAAGGTTCTCCATACCTGCGCAAAACCCTTTTTCAGATCATGGACAGTCTTATCAAACGATCTCCTGTGGATGATCCTGTTTATACCTTTATGGACAAAAAACGATCTGAAGGCAAACCTTATTATGTTTACATGACTGCCGGAGCAAACAAGTTTCTTCGAATTTATTACGGACGGGTAAGAGAATATCTATCCAACTTGTCGAATAATGAAACCATCTAATATCGCTTTTCAATTTCTACCAGACCAGCGCATCGCGGTGGTCTTATTTTCGTGTCTTACGTTCAACCTGTATAAATTTTTCAAAGTTCATTAATTTCTGCTTGACTTTTTATTTGCAGACTTTATTATATGTTTTGCCCTCCCTGCGGTCAATATAAATTTGTCTATTTAGAGAATTTTTCGTTATATATTGCCCTCTTTTCTATTTTTAACAATTTTATTTTGAGTTATGCATATAATATCAATGTATAAGTCAGCTTTTTGTAGCGACACTATTTTCAGTATCTTTCCTTCTCGGAAACTGAGCATCTATCATACTCCCTACTAAAACAGGATTCAATTGCCGAACATATCATTCAAAACCACGCTTAAAAGAAATGAGACGCAGTGGTTTATAATCAACCACCGCATCCCACCTTTTTTACTTCTTATATTCCCACAATACCTAAAGTATGGACCGCTTGTCCAAACACTCTTGCGCCTGCTTCTATTTCTTTTTTCGATCTCTCCATGCAAACACTCCCTTCACTTTTTATCAAAGTATACTATATTTATTCTTATACTCTCCCCATCATTCTTCCACTTCATCCATAAATTCAATTTCCCGATATATCTCACCAAAGTCTATCACGCATTCCCCGCCGAATATCCTCACTGGCACCTCTTCCTCGAACCCATAGATTACCGTCATCGGATTATATTCAAAATCATACACAATCACTTTTTTCCTGTCGGGGTCTACCACCCAATATTCACGTACGCCCGCATCCAGATACTTTTCAAGCTTCACAAATGCATCTTTCTTCCAGGTACTTTTCGATAATATCTCGATTATCATATCCGGTGCTCCATATATAACCCGTTTCTTTAATTTACTACGATCACAAAGTACCAGAATATCGGGCTGTACCATCGTCTTATCGTCCATATCAAGCTGTACATCCACAGGAGCAACCATTGGAAGGCACTGTCTGCCCTTTTGCTTAACAAATTCTGATAGCCGGTTAAACAAACTTCCAAGCAATACCTGATGTACTACCTGCGGTGCAGACATATCATATATCTCACCGTCTATCAGTTCTGCTCTGATATCATCCGGCAGAGCATAGTAATCCTCTATCGTATACTCTCCCTGTTTCTTCTGTTTCTCTGCATAATATACGCTTTCCTCGCGCACTTTATCCGGTTGTCTGTTTTTCTGATCATTCTCCTCTTTTGTCATGGTGTACCTCCTGTATCGTTTCCTTGTACGCATCATAACATAACTAGTATCATTATGCAACCAATTGTTTTATTTTTCTTAATTCTGCCAGCAGATCTGCTGTTTCATCACCATCGGATATCTTGCCAACTCAGCTCCATCCAGATTCTCCCTGTGCATATCTACTGCCGTGATCTGTTGATTCTCATAAGTCGTATAATAGTAAATACCTTTGTCTGCATTACAGCAGGACGTATAAATGGTAATCTCATACTTTCCTTCTTCTACCTCACAGCATCCTCTCTGCTGTTCCACGGAACCCAGGATATGGAAAAACTGTCCAACACTTTCCTCTTCTGAATCGCCAGATATGGAGTTCATTCTGGTAAATGCTACTTTCGCAAAACGGGATGTGGAAGACAGATCTCCCGGAAGTCCCAGTGCTCCCATACCACGGCTGTAAGTCTCCAGTGGCAGTGCTTCTGCGAAATGATTCTCCGGCTGTTTCGGTGACAGATTCATATACTGATTCAGCAGAAACATCTGCATCTCGAATGGCGGATTGTTGGTCATAACGCCTACCTGATTATCATAGATATGCATGCCGTTTTCCACAAATTCTACTGTAATTGCCTGTTCTCTGTCTGCGATCATCCAGTGTAACTGTGCTGTCGGAAGTTCCTCACAGAACGGCGTTCCGGTCAGATTCATTTTTGTGAGAAGCGCTTTTACTTCCTCTACAGCAGCACACTGGCTGAGTACCCATGGAATAAATTCAAACTGAGCTACATTTTCTTTATCCTCTACCGGTTCCTGATATACTGCATTTCCGACAAAGTTAAGTCCTGCCATGCCAAGACCTTTTTCATTGACTGCATCATAGTATAACGGATAACCGCCTGCCACATATGCGGTTCCGATCATCGCATAATGGCTCTTCATTTCACCCTGAAAACGGAATGAAAACGGATAATTTCTCGGTGTTACCACGACCTCTTCTCCATAAGAAAATTCATAATCCAATGTCCGTCCTATATAAAAATCTTTTGTCTTATAAGTTGCTGCTGTACACATAACTTTTTCCTCCTGTTTAATCTAAATGTTCGATTTTCAATTCATTTTATAAACTGATGTTGGGGTGGGTCCCAAGGTCTTTCATCCACTTATGAGCGAGCTCATGTGGATTTAGACCTTTTGACCCTGGCATCATAAAATCCCATTACTACAATTTTATCCATGCCTGCTTTCCTTTTCAAGGGAAAATGTTATAATTGTTGTGCTGGAAATATTTTCGGAAATAATACTAAAAGACATGAATCAAAGAGGTTTCTTATGAAAAACAAACCAAAAGATAAACATAACATGCTCTTCCGCCTGTTCCTGTCGACACTGTATATCAGCGCATTCACCTTTGGCGGAGGTTATGTTATTGTCTCCCTGATGAAGAAAAAATTCGTTGATGATTACCACTGGATTGATGAAAATGAGATGCTGGATTTTGTTGCCATTGCCCAGTCCTCACCCGGTCCTATCGCGATCAATGGTGCAATTGTTGTCGGTTACCGGCTGGCTGGAATCCCTGGAATTGGCATTACGATTCTTGCGACTGTGATTCCTCCATTCGTGATCATCTCAGTGATTTCATTTTTTTATAATGCTTTTCGTGATAGTTTTATCGTCAGTCAGATGTTGGAAGGTATGCAGGCAGGCGTCGGCGCTGTTATTGCTTCCGTCACCTGGGATATGGCATCTGGCATCATCAGAGATAAACGTGCAGACTCCGTGCTGATCATGATTGCTGCATTTATTGCAAGCTGTGTGTTCCAGATCAATGTAATCTACATTATCCTGGTCTGCATTCTGATCGGAATCTGTCGGGCTATTCTGGCAGGAAGGAGGCGTAGAGTATGATCTACCTTCAACTGTTTTTAAGCTTCCTGAAGATTGGTCTGTTCAGTTTTGGCGGCGGCTATGCAGCACTCCCGCTGATCCAGGGTCAGGTAGTTACCGCTCATGGTTGGCTGAGCACAACCGAATTTACCGATCTGATTACCATTTCGCAGATGACCCCAGGTCCAATTGCGGTCAATGGCGCTACTTTTGTCGGCATTAAAATAGCCGGACTTCCAGGTGCCTTTGTGGCTACATTAGGCTGTATTACCCCATCCTGCATTATCGTGACACTTCTTGCCTGGCTCTACATGAAATATCGCAACCTGTCTGCCATGCAGCAGATCCTTGCTTCCCTGCGTCCGGCTGTCGTAGCCATGATCGCGTCCGCTGGCATTACAATTCTGACCGCAGCGTTCTGGGGCAGTCAGGGTACGATTCAAATCGCGGATACTAACTGGTATCTGGTCGGCATTTTTATCATCTGCCTGATCCTTCTTCAGAAATGTAAACTGAATCCTATCTGGGTCATGCTGCTGGCAGGCATGATGAAATTAGGCTTAGCCGTTCTCGGCATCACATCGTAAGCACGATTTCTGCATCGTAACTTATTGCACAAAAAAGGTTACTTTACCACCTCATCGGTAATAAAGTAACCTTTCTTAATCCTTATATTTATTCTCTCAGACTCAATATTCCTTCTACCAGAATCTTCACATCATCCAGAATATAATCAAATGCGCCTGCCTGATACAGATTCAGCAGAATCAGTCCAACCGGCACCGCAAAGATCATTCCCAATACACTACCAACCCGGTATCCGAGATACAGCAAAAACAGTGTATACAATGGATTTAATCCCATAGAATCACCTACCAGTTTCGGCTGAATCAACTGTCGTACCAACTGTGTAACACCATATAGAATGACCAGTGCAACCACCATCTTGTAATCCCCTACCAGAAATTTATAAATCGCCCACGGAATCAATGCCGTTCCTGTTCCAAAAAACGGTAAAAAATCCAGAAATGCAATGGCAATCGCCAACAGTATTGAAAAACGAATCTGCATCAACGCGAAGCCAGCCAATAAAATGGCAAATACAACGCCCATAATCTTGAACTGTGCCTTGAAATATCCGCCCATGGCATATTTCAGATTCTCACCTACCAGAAGCATTCTGCTGGTAATGGACTTTGGTACTACTTTTTTCACCCATTCTCCCAGATTCTCCTTATCCGCAATAAAGAAATATGCAGACACAAAGGCTACGATCGTTCCGATCAGCACGGATGGAATCCTCTTTGCCACATTTCCTGCCACTTCGATAGTAGGCTCTCCAACACGTCCGATCAGCGAAGATACCGTATCATCTAAATTGTTCATCAACGCTGCCCAACTGTTCTGCATCTGTTCCGGGAAGCGTTCAAAAAGAGTATTTCCCTGTGTCCCGATCTGGTTTAATCCACGCTCCAGATCATGGTACATGCTCGGAAAATTATGGATTAATACTGAGATTTCTTCCCATATCTGGCTGATCACCAGATAAATCAGTCCAATGCATAACGCAAGTACCAGAATAATCGTGATTGCCGAGCCAAGTCGTTTCATGATTTTTAATTTCTTTTCCAGAAATGTCACCAGCGGACTTGCGATTACGGACAGCAGCCATCCGATTACAAACGGCATAAAGTAGAAAATGACCTTAAGTCCCACATATATAAACAATACGGTCGCTGTCAGGCTAAATACCAGGCTGACCAGAACCTTCCAGTAAGGTCTGGTATCGCCAAGATCTTCTTTTACACCCATATTCTTGCCTCCTGAGCTTCTATTCGTCTGCGCCTTCTTCTAATTCTTTCAATCCACAGATCTCTTCTGCCAGATCCCAGATCTCATCCCGTCCCTGCTTGGTCACTGCTGAAAATGGAATCAGGATGCTGTCTTTACTTAACCCAAGTCCCTGTCTGACTACTTTGACCTGTTTCTGCACCTGACTGCGCTTCAGTTTATCAAGCTTTGTCGCTATGATAATCGGCTGATAACCCTGCGACAGAATCCAGTCATACATCATTTTATCATTGGCGGATGGCGCATGACGGATATCTATCAGCAAAAACACTGCACGCAGCTGCTTCGACTGATGCAGATAACGCTCGATCATCTGTCCCCATTTCTTCTTTTCCTGCTCTGATACCTTTGCATAACCGTAACCTGGCAGGTCAACCAGGTATAATTCCTGATTAATATTGTAAAAATTAATCGTCTGTGTCTTACCGGGGGTTGCCGATGTACGGGCAAATGATTTGCGGTTCATCAGTCCGTTAATTAATGATGATTTACCTACATTTGACTTTCCTGCAAATGCGATCTCCGGCAATGTATTGTCCGGCAATGTACTGGTGATTCCGCATACGGTTTCCAGTTCCAGGCTTCGAATAATCATTCGGTCTCTCCTTTCACGAGTGCATGTTCCAGTACTTCTTCCATAGTGGATACCGGTACTATCTCAAGCCCCTTGGTTATCTCTGTTGATAATTCCTTTACATCTCTTTCATTATCTACAGGCACAAGTACTTTCTGAATGCCTGCATTCTTAGCTGCCAGAAGCTTCTCTTTAACTCCGCCGATCGGCAGTACTCTTCCACGCAGTGTAATCTCTCCTGTCATTGCAACATTCGCATGTACCTTGCGTCCTGTGACTGCTGACAGAATTGCCGTAGCCATGGTAATTCCGGCTGATGGTCCGTCTTTTGGCACTGCTCCTTCCGGAATATGGATGTGGATATCGTGCTTTTCAAAATAATCCTCATCCAGTCCATAACTCTCCCCGATCGAACGGATATAACTGATACCGGTGCGGGCAGATTCCTTCATCACATCTCCCAACTTTCCGGTCAGGATGATCTGACCCTTGCCAGGCATTACATTCACTTCAATCTGAAGTGTAACACCACCTACACTGGTCCATGCAAGTCCACGGACAATTCCCACTTCATCTGTCTCATTTGCCATCTGATACTGGTATTTCTCTTTTCCGAGATATTTATGCAGGTTGGTCTCTGTCACGCGGATTCTGTTCTTCTTGTCTTCCAGGATCTCACGGGCTGACTTTCTGCAGATCTCACCGATCTTGCGCTCCAACTGACGCACGCCTGCTTCTCTCGTATAACTGCGGGCAATCTTTTCAACAGCTCCTTTGCTGATGGTAAGCTGTTCCGGTTTGATACCGTGCTTCTTCAATTGCTTTGGAATCAAATGTTCCATTGCAATATGCGCCTTCTCATTATCCGTATAGCTGCTGATCTCGATGACTTCCATACGGTCAAGCAGCGGTCTTGGAATGGTCTGCAGAGTATTCGCTGTTGTCACAAAAAACACCTCCGACAGATCCAGCGGCACTTCCAGATAATGATCCCGGAATTTATTATTCTGCTCACTGTCCAGAACCTCCAGCAGTGCAGAAAATGTATCTCCCTTATAGTCATTGCTGACCTTATCGATCTCATCTAACAACATCAGCGGATTCTTCACACCGGCTGTCTTTAATCCATTGGCAATACGTCCCGGCATTGCGCCTACATAGGTCTTACGGTGTCCACGGATTTCTGCCTCATCGCGCACGCCGCCCAGCGAAATGCGCACGTATTTCTTATCCAGTGCTGTTGCAAGTGATCTGGCAATGGATGTCTTACCGGTTCCCGGAGGTCCTACCAGACACAGGATCGGACTGTTACCCTTCTCTGCCAGTGCACGGACTGCAAGAAATTCCAGTACACGTTCTTTTACCTGTTCCAGACCGTAATGATCCCGATCAAGAATCTCCCTTGCCCTTACAATATCATGGCAGTCCTCAGACACAGTATCCCAAGGCGTCTCCAGCATTGTCTCAATATATGTACGGATCACACCATTTTCCGCCGGGCTGTTCATCGAACTTCTGAATCTGGCTATCTCCTTCAGAAGCTTTTCCTTTACTTCCTCCGGTGCATTCAGCTTCTCAGCCTTCTCCTTGAATTCATCTGCATCCGATACCGTGCTCTCTTCGCCTAGTTCTTCCCGGATCAGTTTCAACTGCTCTCTTAAAATATAATCGCGCTGATGTTTGTCTACGCGTTCTTTTACCTTATTCTGGATTTCTTCTTTGATATTCATAACCTGAATCTCATGAACCAGCTTATACGACAGCAGATCATACCGTTCCATCAGATCACGCTCTTCCAGAATATCCTGCAGATCCGTATAATGCAGCGGTACGTTGGCAGCAACAGCATCCACCAGCTTATGCAGGTCCCTGTATTCACTGATCTGCCTTACCATATCCCGCGGATATTTTGGATGCCACATAATAAAATTATTATATAATTCCTGCAGACTTCTGCACATTCCCTGAATCCTTGGATTATCTGCCTGAGCAGCCACCAGATCACCCAGTCGGTTTTCATCCGGCAGTTCATTGATCTTAGCCCGATAATACGGATCAGTCATCTCAAGTTCCGTAAACTCTGCACGGTATTCTCCTGCAACCAGTACACGCAGAATATTCTTCGGCAATTTAATGATCTGCTTAATTACGGCCACACATCCAATCTTATGAAGATCTTCTGCTTTCGGCACTTCTATATCCGGATCTTTCTGAGTTGTCAGAAAGATTTTCTGTCCTTCCTCTTCCATAGCCGCATTGACAGCATTGATCGAGCATTCTCTGCTCACATCAAAATGAACTACCATCTCAGGGAGAATGGTAAGTCCTCGCAATGCAACTACAGGCATACTGATTTCGTTCATTCCTGTCACTCCTGTCTACTCATCGGTATTTATTATGAAAGGGGCGGAGTTATATTCTGCCCCGCCCCTGATTCTGCACATTTATGCACTTTCAGTATTCAATGTGTCATATTCATAGATCGGATCGGCTGTACCATTTACCACATCTTCGGTAATCCGGCATGTCTTGAGAGCTTTCTCAGACGGTGCCTTATACATCGTATCCATCATCACATTCTCCATGATCGCCCGGAGTCCTCTTGCTCCTGTCCGACGTTTCAGAGTCGTCTCTGCAATCGCTTCCAGTGCTTTATCATCGAATTGCAGATCTACTCCGTCCAGTTCCAGAAGCTTCTGGTACTGTTTTACGATTGCGTTCTTAGGCTCTGTAAGGATTCGGATCAATGCTTTCTTATCTAACATTTCCAAAGATACCGTAACCGGCACACGACCAACTAACTCCGGAATAATACCAAACTTCACCAGATCCTGCGGAAGCACCTGCTTCAGCAGTCGATCCACGCTGTCCTCGTGCTTCTCTGCAATCTCCTGATTAAATCCGATAGACTTCTTATCGATACGAGTCTCGATAATCTTATCCAGACCTTCAAATGCTCCACCACAGATAAAGAGGATGTTGGTCGTATCGATCTGGATCAGTTCCTGATGTGGATGCTTTCTTCCACCCTGTGGCGGTACATTCGCAATCGTGCCTTCCAGAATCTTCAGCAATGCCTGCTGTACACCTTCACCGGACACATCACGGGTAATGGATGGATTCTCAGATTTTCTCGTAATCTTATCAATCTCATCAATGTAGATAATACCATATTCTGCACGCTCGATGTCGCCATCTGCTGCCTGAATGATCTTCAGAAGAATATTCTCTACATCTTCTCCTACATATCCAGCCTCTGTCAATGCTGTCGCATCAGCAATGGCAAATGGCACATTCAAAATCTTAGCCAATGACTGCGCCAGAAGTGTCTTACCACATCCGGTCGGTCCCAGCATCAGAATATTACTCTTATTTAATTCTACGCCCAGATCTTTCTGAGCCATAATACGTTTATAGTGATTATACACCGCTACGGAAAGAACCTTTTTTGCCTGTTCCTGACCGATCACATACTCATCAAGAAATGCTTTGATTTCTTCTGGTTTGTACAACGTAATGTCATCGAAAGGTCCTTTGCCTTCTTCGTATTCCAGTTCTTCTTCCAGTATCTCTGTGCAAACCTCTACACATTCATCACAGATATATGATCCCTCTGGTCCTGCGATCAGCTTGCGGACCTGGGACTGCGGTTTATTGCAAAATGAACATCTGATCTGATCATCAAGTCTTCCTGCCATGCTCTGTCACCTCTCATTTCAATATCATTCTCATAACCACACAGACGCAGCCCGCCAAGCGCGCTGCGTCTACTGCATGAATGCTTATTTGCGGTTTTTGATTACTTCGTCGATCAATCCGTACTCTTTGGCTTCTTCTGCGCTCATGAAATTATCGCGCTCGGTATCAATACGGATCACATCCAGAGGCTGACCGGTATTCTCCGCCAGAATCTGATTCAATCTGGTGCGGATCTTCAGAATATGCTCTGCGGCAATCTGAATCTCCGTTGCCTGTCCCTGAGCGCCGCCGGATGGCTGGTGGATCATAATCTCAGAGTTAGGCATTGCATACCGTTTGCCCTTGGTTCCTCCTGATAACAGGAAAGATCCCATACTTGCTGCCATACCCATACAGTATGTAGCTACATCGCATTTAATGTACTGCATTGTATCGTAAATAGCAAGTCCGGCTGTTACAGAACCTCCCGGACTGTTGATATACAGATGGATATCCTTATCCGGATCCTCTGCTTCCAGGAACAGAAGCTGCGCCACGATAATATTGGCAGCCACATCTGTTACTTCCTCACCGAGGAAAATAATTCTGTCTTTTAATAATCTTGAATAGATGTCATACGAGCGTTCTCCACGACTTGTCTGTTCAATGACGTAAGGTACTAAACTCATGTTACATGCCTCCTATATATTGACCTGTTAATGCAATAACCGGATGACTTATTTCTCTACAGCGTTCTCTACCAGGAATGTAACTGCATCCTGAACGGCGATGTCTTCCTTCATCTGCTTCTTCTCTTCTTCGCCCATAAGCTCTTTCAGCTTATCAGCTTCCATGTTGTAAGACTCTGCCATCTTCTGAATCTCTTCATCCAGTCTTTCTTCTGTAACTTCGATGTTCTCAGCCTTGGCAATAGCTTCCAGAACCAGACGGGTCTCGATACGCTTAACAGCCTGTGGACGAGTCTCTTCCTGAACCTTCTCCAGAGTCATGCCTGTGATCTGGCAGTACTGCTCGAAGCTGATTCCCTGATACTGCATATTCTGAGCGAATTCATTTACCATCTGGCGAACCTGCTCGTCAATCATAGCTTCCGGAATCTCCATTGTAGCGTTAGCTACAGCCTTCTCTACAGCCTGGTCTTCCTTCTTCTGCTTGCCTTCATTTTCTTTCTGCTCTTTGATCTTAGCCTTAACATCAGCTTTGTATTCATCTAATGTATCGAACTCAGATACTTCTGCTGCGAATTCATCATCGATCTCCGGAATCTGTTTCTCTTTGATCTCGTGAACGGTGCATTTGAATACAGCATCTTTACCCTTCAGTTCTTCTGCATGGTATTCCTCTGGGAAAGTAACCTTAACTTCTACTTCCTTCTCAGCCTCAACACCAACTAACTGCTCCTCGAATCCCGGGATGAATGATCCGGAACCGATTGTCAGTGGGTAATTCTCACCTTTTCCGCCTTCGAATGCTACTCCGTCAACGAATCCTTCAAAGTCAAGGATTACTTCGTCGCCATCCTGTACCGGACGTCCTTCAACTGTTACAGTTCTTGCATTCTTCTCAGCTTCTTCTTTAATCTTAGCTTCTACTTCTTTCTGTGTTACGCGGGTAGATGTCTTGTCAACTTCCATTCCCTTGTACTCGCCAAGTGTAACTTCTGGCTTAACAGCTACTTCTGCTGTAAAGATGAAGTTCTCACCCTTCTTGATCTGAACGATGTCAACTGTCGGACGGGATACGATCTCAAGATCGCAGTTCTTCAGTTCTTCTTCGTATGCTGTTGGGATCAGTTCGTTCGCTGCATCTTCATAAAAGATCTCTGCTCCGTACATCTTCTCTACCATCTGACGCGGTACTTTACCTTTACGGAATCCCGGAACGCTGATACTCTTCTTCTGTTTGTTGTATGCGCTCTGAAGTGCTTTCTCAAATTCACTGGCTGGAACTTCGATTGTAAGTTTCGCCATATTCTTCTCTAAATTTTCTACCTGTAAACTCATTGCCATTTCCTCCTATTTCTATCTCATTCCCCGGTAGGTGAGGAACAAGCATCTTACATTACACTCATTGCACTAGTATAGCACAAACCTCTGTGCTTGGCTAGTATAGATTTATGTATTTTATAATGTCTTTATAATTCGTAAATGATGGATGCTGCAAGTTCCTCTGCTTTTTCTCTGTCAAACAGGATCTCTGTAAGCTTTAATGCAAAGTCGATCGCTGTTCCCATGCCACGGCTGGTGATGATATTACCGTCCTGTACCACCGGAAGTCTGCTGATTACTGCACCTGACAGCTTATCCTCTACTGACGGATAACAAGCTGCACGCTTGCCCTTTAACAGTCCCATGCCGCCAAGAATACTCGGTGCCGCACAGATCGCTGCTACATATTTGCCGGATGTAGCGTAATCCTCTACCACTCTCTTCACACCCGGATGTTCATCCAGATTGGTCGTACCCGGCATACCACCCGGAAGCACGATCATGTCAAACTCTACAAAATTCACTTCATCAAACAGATCCTCGGTCTGCACATTAATTCCATGCGAACCCCTGACTTTGTACTCATCTGTGATAGATACGGTATCTACATACACGCTTGCTCTGCGAAGTATATCTACAACAGTCAGTGCTTCGATCTCTTCAAATCCATCTGCCAACAGAACTGCTACTTTCTTCATTGTCGTCCTCCACCTTTATAGTCTCATATTTCTTTATAAGTTTATCAAACTACTACTAAAAAAGCAAACGAAAGTGTATACTGAATATCAGCAGTATCAAATGGAAATATAAAAAGGAGACACTCATGGAAATAGAACGCAAATATCTGATCCCGGAGATTCCGGATAACTTACATATTACTAAGACAAGAGAACTGGAACAGGGTTATCTCTGCACTGCTCCAGTTGTACGCATTAGAAAAGACAACGATACTTATGAACTCACTTACAAATCCGGCGGTCTCATGGTCCGCCAGGAATACAACCTTCCATTAACAAAGGACGCTTATGAACATCTCCGTGAAAAAGTAGATGGACGGCTGATCACCAAGACACGCCATGAGATTCCGTTAGATGACAGTCATAAAATAGAGCTGGATATCTTTCACGGTGATCTGGCACCGCTGATCTTAGCAGAAGTCGAATTTGTAGATGAAGAAGAAGCAAATCAGTTCACACCGCCGGAATGGTTTGGCGAGGATGTAACATTTTCTTCCAAATACCACAACAGCAATCTAAGCAAATGTTAAAACAAGGCTGTGATGAATCAAAAGTGTTTGATTTGAACTGCTCCCCGTCAAGTAGACAATTGAAAAAATATAAATTTTTCCTGCC
>CAVAVU010000029.1:0-20182 GCA_963592205.1 bacterium | reverse complement strand
GCTTCGATATAGCCGGTACCTAGAGCGGATGATAAAGCATATGTATTGGCGCGAAATGATATATTGATATATTCTATATACACAGTCAGACACACGAAAACAGCGAAAGTATAATATGTAGACAGATATATAAAGATAAAGGAGCTAAAAGATTCTTTAAAGTTATCCTGCCGGCAGCAAGTCCGTCCATCATATCCGGATTTGTCAATTCGCTGAGAAGTTCATTCGTAATGCTGGTATATGCGGAAATGTACGGCGCAAAGCATGGTCTTGGTGTATATGTAAAGAGATATTCAACACTTGGACTTTATCAGAAAGTCTGGGGTGGATTTATCTTTATATTAAAATTACTGATTGGAAATCCCGATAAATGCGAGGTATAATAGAGCCAAGAAATGATTGACATGGCAATTAGCCAATTCCCTAATAAAAGAACCTTTCAAGTCCGCTGCTTGAAAGGTTCTTTTATTGGATTCATGAGTATATTCGTAATGAAATTTTAGGCGTCTTTGTTGATCACGCCGTCAAGATAGCATTCCAACGATCTGCGCATATTCTTTTCAAAATCAGCATTGCCATTCTTCAGGCACCATTCGAATACATTTCCAATAACGATCATACGGATATCGGTACTAACTTCCTCCAGTGGTCTGCGGAGTGTAATGGCTCCGGCATCGATGGCTTTCTGGAGATAATTGTGTGCTGTCAGGATTGGGTATGGACGTTCGGTACGGATATCTGGGTTCAGTGACTGGTTCTTTGGCGTATAGTAATTGGACATGAATTCCAGTCCCAGTTCCTTACAGTATTCTACATAGTTCAGATAGACATGAACAATGGCTGTGATTGCTTCCTCGGCACTGCCCGGAAGATCCAGCAGATCTGGATTAATGCTTGGCTGTTCCTCTATATAATAGGAAAGAAGATCATCTTTTGTTTTAAAATGATGATAAAAACTTCCGTTGGATACGCCGGCTTCTTCGCAGATATTTTTTATAGAAAGAGCCTCATATCCTTTTTCCTGCAGAATTGTCTTGGCAGCCCGGAAAATTCGCCCTTTGGTTTCTTTTGATTTAAGTTGTTGTTTGGATAACTCCTGTGTATCAGACATTGCAAATACTCCTTTACATTGATGGGTTCAGTATAGCATAAGAAGCGGGGAAATACAAGAAAACAGAGCGGGCTCGGTAATGTTATCTGCATGACATATCATACAGAAAAATACGTTGTAATCGGAGGACGGAAAAGGTATACTATAAGGCATGCAGAGTACTTGTATAAGTGCTCGTTAAGTTGATACAGAAGGAGCGTATATATGGATATTAATCAAAAGATAACGGAAGAACTTGGCGTCAAGCGCTGGCAGGTAGATGCGGCTGTGAAGCTGATCGATGAGGGCAATACGATTCCGTTTATTGCACGATATAGAAAAGAAGCGCATGGTACATTGGATGATGAACAGCTCCGTAAGCTGGCAGAACGTCTGACCTATCTGCGTAATCTGGAAGAGAAAAAAGAACAGGTACTGGCAAGTATTGAAGAACAGGGAAAGCTTACGGAAGATCTGAAAACTAAGATTCTTGCCGCACAGACACAGGTTGCGGTCGATGATCTGTATCGCCCATACCGTCCGAAGCGTCGTACCAGAGCAATGATCGCCAAGGAGAAAGGTCTGGAGCCGTTAGCCATGCTGATGCTGCTTCAGCAGTCCAAAGAGCCGTTGGAAAAATTGGCATCTGCTTATATTGATCCGGAAAAGGATGTAAAGACTGCGCAGGATGCTGTGTCCGGAGCGAAAGATATCATTGCAGAACAGATTTCGGATGATGCTGCGTACCGTACCTGGATCCGTAATACAACTGTGAAAAAAGGTAAAGTAGTATCTCAGGCAAAAGACGCAGAGGCAGAATCTGTCTATGAGATGTATTATGAATTTGAAGAAGCAGTGTCTAAGATCGCAGGACATCGTATTCTTGCGCTTAACAGAGGCGAGAAGGAGAAGTTTCTGACCGTGAAGATTGAAGCGCCGGAGGAAGATATCCTTCGCTATCTGAAGAAAAAGACGCTGCATGGAGATCATACTGAGCTTACAGCAGCTATTGAAGAAGCAATTGAGGACAGCTATCAGAGACTGATTGCGCCGGCCATCGAGCGAGAGATTCGAAATGAACTGACTGAAAAGGCAGAAGACGGAGCAATTCAGGTGTTTGGTAAGAATCTGGAGCAGCTTCTGATGCAGCCCCCGATTGTCGGACATACAGTACTTGGCTGGGATCCGGCGTTCCGTACCGGCTGTAAGCTGGCAGTGGTAGATCCGACCGGAAAGGTTATCGGTACTACGGTCATTTATCCGACAGCGCCGACTACACCACAGAAGATCAAAGCATCCAAGGATCTGCTGAAGAAGATCATTCCAAAATATAATATTTCTTTGATCTCGCTGGGTAACGGAACCGCATCCAGAGAGTCAGAACAGATCATTGTAGAACTTTTGAAGGAGATTCCACAGAAAGTACAGTATGTAATTGTAAATGAAGCAGGCGCATCCGTATATTCTGCCAGCAAACTTGCGACAGAAGAATTTCCTAAGTTTGACGTAGGACAGAGAAGTGCGGCTTCGATTGCAAGACGATTGCAGGATCCGTTGGCTGAGCTGGTTAAGATCGATCCGAAGTCCATCGGTGTCGGACAGTATCAGCACGATATGAATCAGAAGAAACTGGGCGAGGCGTTGCATGGTGTAGTAGAAGACTGTGTTAATAAAGTAGGTGTGGATCTTAACACGGCATCTGCACCGCTGCTTTCTTACATTTCAGGTATTTCCGGAACGATTGCCAAGAATATCGTGGCATACAGAGAAGAAAATGGCAGATTTAAGAGCAGAAAAGAGCTCTTAAAAGTAGCGAAACTTGGACCAAAAGCATACGAGCAGTGTGCCGGATTTATGCGTATCCATGAGGGAGATAATCCGTTGGATGAGACCAGTGTACATCCGGAATCTTACGAGGCTGCTAAGAAGTTGCTGGGAAAACAGGGATTCCAGGTATCGGATATCGTCGGCGGTAAGCTTGCCGGCTTGTCACTCACGATCCGTGATTATAAGAAGACAGCACAGGAGCTCGGTGTAGGAGAGATTACCCTGCGCGATATCGTGAGTGAACTGGAGAAACCAGGCAGAGACCCGCGTGATGAGATGCCAAAGCCGATTCTCAGAACCGATGTATTGGATATGAAGGATCTGAAGGAAGGCATGGTTCTCAAAGGAACGGTAAGAAATGTTATCGACTTTGGCGTGTTTGTAGATATCGGCGTACATCAGGACGGACTGGTACACATTTCCGAGATTACCAACAGGTTCATCAAGCATCCATTGGAAGCAGTCAGCGTTGGCGATATCGTAGATGTAAAAGTGCTGAGTGTAGATCTGAAGAAGAAACGGATTGCACTTACCATGAAGAATGTATAAAAATGTAAATGAATCATGCTTGCGTCTATGTCGCTATTGCGATACAATGAAAAGAGATGTGAGGTGAGCATATGAAACGTATATTATATCATGGATCTAATGTTATTGTGGTAAATCCAGAATATGGAAAAGGTGCCAGAAATAATGATTACGGCAGGGGTTTTTATTGCACGGAGCAGATAGAACTGGCAAGAGAATGGGCGTGTGCAAAGCAGGTTAATGGATATGTGAATAAATATGAGATGAATATGGAGAATCTGCAGATCCTGAATCTTAATGATTCAGAATACAATATTTTAAACTGGCTTGCATTACTTGCGGATAATCGGACATACTGGCAGAATGGCAGCGTTGCAGAAGAAGCAAAAAAATATATACGGGAACATTTCTTGCCGGATATAGCGGGATATGATGTGATTATCGGATATCGTGCAGATGATTCATATTTTTCGTTTGCACAGGATTTTGTGGCAGGTGCAATCTCTTTGCAGAAATTATCAGAAGCAATGCGTTTGGGAAGACTTGGAGAACAGATTGTGTTGAAAAGTCGGCAGGCATTTGAACAAATCCAATTTTTAGGTAGTGAAACGGTTGATGCAGAGATTTATTATATGAAGAAAAAAGAACGGGAAAGACTGGCAAGAAAAGAATACCGTGCAAGTCGCCGGCAAAAAGCGGTTATCAATGAACTATTCATTTTGGATATTATGAGAGAGGGAAATGGAAATGGAGATGCGCGCTTATTCTGAAGATTATTTAATGTCGGCACAAAAGATTATGGGTGATATGCTGGATTATGCGGCGAATACCTATGAATTTACATTAAATGATTTTTTTGAAATGTTTCTGGTATCGGATGCGTCGAATCAGTTTCAGACAGGAAACCCTACTTATGTGGCAGGAAAGACCGGGTGCGAACTGGTGAAAGAAGTGATTCGCGATGCGGGAATAAAAAAAGGGGAATATCCAGATGAAATGTATCTGGATAAGTCACCTGAGTATTGGACTGGATGGGCACTTGCGTTTTATCAATGGTATACGTGCAGACCATTTACTAAAATTTATCGAATGATATCTGTAGAAGAAATTTGCGACATGTATGAGGTGTACCATGAAATGGATGTTATGCATTTTGTGGATACGTTGAATGAACGATGGAAACAGTATTATCCGGAGACTAATTTGAAACGTCTTCGTATGATTGCGGGTATGTCGCAACGTGAACTGGCAGAATTGTCAGGCGTTTCGCTCAGGCAGATTCAACTGTTTGAGCAGAGACAGAGAGAGATTAATCATACGCGTGCAATTGATGTGGTGAGAATCGGAAAAGTATTGGGATGTAAAATGGAAGATTTACTTGAAATTTGAGGGTTATAGGACAAAACGTGTTGAACTTCCGAGATAAAAAAAGAGGTTTGAATGACTGTGGCTACAGCGTTCAAACCTCTTCGTATATAATGAGTTATGATGTATCTGATGATTACTGCATCCGGAATACCGGGCGGATCTTTTTATAAATCAGGAATACGATCAGGGAATCGATGACTCCTTTTAAGATATTAAATGGTGCTACTGCAAATGCCACAAATGTAAACAGGCTGGTGATATGGGAATTAACCGCGGTTCCCATTGCTACCAGTGCTTCCATTGGCATGCTGAATGCTTTACCGTAAGCCGGAAGCAGCACGAATGCATTCAGGAAACATCCAAAGATGGTCATTAATACAGTTCCGGTTACCATACCAATGATGGCGCCCTTTCTTGTATGCATTTTGCGGTAAATGATTCCTGCCGGTACAACGAAAGAACATCCAAGAAGGAAGTTGGCAAGTTCGCCGACGCCTGCGGTGATCGTGCCGTTGATTGCAAAGTTCAGCAGAATTTTGATCAGTTCGATCATGGCACCTGCAACAGGTCCCATAGCAAAGCATCCTACTAATACAGGTACTTCACTGAAGTCAATCTCGTAAAATGCCGGCGCGAATGGCAGAGGAATCTCGAAGAGCATCAGAACAACGGAGATGGCTCCGAGCATTCCGATCTGTGCGAGCATTCTTGTCTTAGAAGATGTGTGTGTGCGTTCCTTAGTTAATGTGTTATCCATTTTCTTTCTCTCCTTTTTGATATAGATATTATAAAAGGAAGAACTCTTCTTGAAATGTGCGTGGAGAATGCAAATAAAAAACCCGGCATCGTCATGCCGGGGTCAATCATCATTCAAATGATACTGCACAATCCTTCTCTCATCCAGACTTTACTGTCGGTTCTGGAATCTCACCAGATCAGCTGCTGTACTGTGTAGGATACAACAGGTCGCGGACTATACCGCCGGTTGGGAATTACACCCGACCCCGAAGAATTACTATTCCATTTATGGTGTAAGAATAGCACACTAATCTCAAGAATGCAAGTCTCTTTACATGAAAAATGGATTCACGTATAATAACTGTTACAGCTGATAGTTGATGTGTTAATTATTTTTAAGATTTTGTGATCAAAGGAGAATGATATGCAATATAGAAAAGACCGATATGGTGAGCCGATTTCTTTGCTGGGATATGGCTGCATGAGATTTACGAAAAATGGTAACAGCATTGACCTTGATAAGGCAGAACAGGAACTGATGCTTGCTATTAAAAGTGGTGTGAATTATCTGGACACGGCATATATCTATCCGGGAAGTGAAGCGGCGGTAGGAGAGATCCTGCATCGGAATCACTGTCGCGAGGCGATAAAGCTTGCAACCAAATTACCACAATATTATATCAAATCCGGTGCTACGATTGAAAAATATTTCAATGAGCAGCTGACACGTTTGCAAACGGATTATATTGATTATTACCTGATGCATATGCTGACAGATGTAGCAGCATGGGAGAAGCTGAAGAGGCTTGGTATTGAAGAGTGGATTGCGCAGAAAAAGAAAGAAGGTAAAATCCGCAATATCGGATTCTCTTTTCACGGTAATACCGAGATGTTTATCCAGATCCTGGATGCGTATGATTGGGATTTCTGTCAGATTCAGTATAATTATATGGACGAGCATACTCAGGCTGGGCGAGTCGGACTTCAGGAAGCGGCAAAACGTGGAATCCCGGTGATTATCATGGAACCGCTTCGTGGAGGAAAGCTTGTCGATCTGTTACCGGAAAAGGCGAAAAAAAGAATTGCGGAAGATGTTAAGAAACGTACTCCGGCGGAATTGGCATTCCGCTGGCTGTGGGATCAGCCGGAGGTGACCTGCGTACTTTCCGGTATGAATTCGGAAGAAATGATCCGTGAAAATGTACGTATTGCATCAGAAGTGCAGACGGGTGAATTTACAGAAGAAGATTTTGCGCTGATAGAGGCGGTAAAAAAAGACATCCAGGACACCCTGAAAGTAGGATGTACCGGATGTGGATATTGTATGCCGTGTCCGAAAGGAATCGACATTCCGGCAGCCTTCCGCTGTTACAATCACATGTATACAGAAAAGAAAGGTGCAGGACGCCATGAGTATCTGCAGACAGTCTGTCTCCAGAAAGATTTTCAGCCTGTCAGTGCCTGTGCAGAGTGTGGTAAATGCGAAAGCCACTGTCCACAGCATCTGGCAATCCGACAGAAGCTGAAAGAAGCAGACGGCAAACTTCTTCCATTTTATTATAAGATCGGACTTAAAGTTGTGAAGAAGCTGGGCTTATTCTGGTAAAATTATTCATCAGCAGATATTTATTTATCCGCAGATTTCAGTCCAGTAGCCATCCGGATCTGAGATGAAATATACGCCCATTTCTTTGTTGTCGTAGCAGATGCATCCCATTGCTTCGTGATGAGCATAGGCGGCATCCATATCATCGGTGCGCATAGCCAGATGGATCTCGTTGTCACCCAGATCATATGGGCGGTTCATGTCGCGGAGCCAGGTGAGCTCCAGCATGTGCGGTGTCGTGCCATCACCTAAAAATACAAGCTTGAAACTGCCGTCAGGTGCGGTGGTTTCTTTTGTAATAGTAAGTCCAAGGGCTTTCTGGTAGAATGCGATGGACTTTTCGAGGTCACGGACATTAATGTTGTTGTGGTAAAATGTGAATTTCATAATAGTTCTCCTTTCTCCAACCATTCGGAATCTGTATATTTCCTGCGGAAATATACGACTTCCTCATGAGTGGATGTTATACGGGCTGATACCCACGGATTGCTCCGTTACGTTGTAACTCTCGCAATCCTCCAACCATTCGGAATCTGTATATTTCCTACGGAAATATACGACTTCCTCATGTTTGGCGGGTTCCGACACCAAAGCTTTTTCCTTGCGAGCAAGAAAAGCTTTGCTTTCTGAACCCTGGTATCAGCATATCATATGTAGAAAAAAAAGGAAAGATATGCTATAGTGTGTGTGTACTTGAAATTGAAAATGGATGGTTTATTAATATGAAGAAAGAATTGATCGAATCAAATTGTGAGAAGGATACCCGTAATCTGGGATTCCGTCTGGGACAGGCTGCAGAACCTGGCCAGGTGTATACGCTGGTGGGGGACCTGGGTGTCGGCAAGACGGTGTTTACCCAGGGTCTGGCAGCGGGACTTGGTATTGAGGAACCGGTGAGCAGTCCGACATTTACGATCGTACAGGTGTATGAGGATGGCAGACTTCCGTTTTATCATTTTGATGTATACCGGATCGGCGATGTGGAAGAGATGGATGAGATTGGATACGAGGATTATGTATATGGACAGGGAGTGTCCCTGATTGAGTGGGCGAACCTGATTGAAGAGATCCTTCCGGAACATTATACGGAGATACGGATTGAGAAAGATCTGGATAAAGGATTTGATTATCGGAGGATAGAGATATGCGAATATTAGCATTGGACAGCTCAGGACTTGTAGCGAGTGTGGCTGTCGTAGAAAAGGATGGAGAAGAGACAAGTACCATCGCAGAGTATACAGTTAATTATAAGAAGACACATTCCCAGACATTACTTCCTATGCTGGATGAGATTGTCCGCATGACGGAACTGGAATTGGATACGGTGGATGCCATTGCGGTAGCAGGTGGACCGGGCTCGTTTACCGGACTTCGTATCGGCTCGGCAACCGCCAAGGGACTCGGACTTGCGCTGAAGAAGCCATTGATCCATATTCCAACACTGGAAGGACTTGCGTATAATCTCTGGGGAACGGATAAGATTGTGTGCCCGATCATGGATGCAAGGCGTGGTCAGGTGTATACCGGGATTTATGAATTCGTGGGTGATGAACTGCATGTGTTAGAAGATCAGATGGCAGTCAGTATTGAAGAACTGGGTGAGAAGCTGAAGAAGTATGACAGACCGGTGATTTTCCTGGGAGACGGTGTGCCGGTATTCAGAGAACGGCTTGTGACAGAGATCATGCAGGGGATGGAGCTTCATTTTGCTCCAGCGTCTATGAACCGTCAGAGAGCGGCGTCTGTGGGAAGCCTGGCGATTCGTTATTATGAAGAAGGCAAGACGGAGACGGCAGTGGAGCATCAGCCGGATTATCTCCGTGTGTCACAGGCAGAACGGGAGCGTGCGGAAAGAGAACGTGCGAAACAGGAGGCAAGATAATATGTTTTGTATCCGTAAAATGCGGGAAGAAGACCTTGCAGATGTAGCAAAGCTTGAAAAAGAAATATTTTCAGATCCGTGGAGTGAAAATGCGATCAGAGAAAGCATGGAGCAGTCTCAGACGCTGCTGCTGTCAGCACTAGACGATGGTGTGCTGGTTGGCTATCTGATTGTTTATTATGTGCTGGAAGACGGAGAGATTGCCCGTATCGCGGTTGAACCGGATTCCCGCAGGAAAGGTGTGGCTTCCTGTTTGCTGAAAGAACTGGCTTTTATCTGCGCGGACAACGGAGTGAACAAACTGCTGTTAGATGTGCGTGAAAGTAATGAATCGGCAAAAGCATTTTATGAAAAAAAGGGATTTGTCCTGGACGGTGTGCGGAAGAATTATTATACGAATCCGACAGAAAATGCGATTCTTATGAGTCTGGAACTGGTGTGATAAGTGGTAACAAAGGAAAGAGTTCCCACTAGGATAATGACCAGGTGATAGTTATAATGTAGGCGTAACACGATATACAGTTTATAACTACAGGAGGAATCGTATGCGCGAGTATGGGATAAAAGAGACCAAAGAAATTAAAAAAATTATCTGTAATAAATGTGGAAGAGAAATTACAGTAGTGGATGGATTGATCAGCGAAGATGTATTATCAGTAGAAAAACGCTGGGGATATTTTTCCAGAAAGGACAATCAGGTAGACAGTTTTGATCTGTGCGAAGACTGCTACGATGAGATGGTCGCTGCATTTTTGCTTTCACCGGAAAGTAGAGGTTAGGATGTTAGACGTATGTTTGCTGGGAACCGGCGGTATGATGCCGCTGCCTTACAGATGGCTCACATCATTGATGGTGCGTTACAATGGCAGCAGTCTGCTGATTGATTGCGGCGAGGGTACACAGATTGCCATCAAGGAAAAGGGATGGAGCTTTAAGCCGATTGATGTGATCTGTTTTACACATTATCATGGAGATCATATCAGTGGACTTCCGGGATTACTGCTCACGATGGGCAATGCTGACCGGAAGGAACCACTTACCCTGATCGGACCGAAGGGGCTGGAACGGGTAGTAGGCGCCCTGCGCGTCATTGCGCCGGAGCTGCCATTTCAGATTATATATAAAGAGATTAAAGGACCGGAAGAGACTTTTGAGATGAATGGATATCGTCTGAAGGCATTTCGTGTGAACCATAATGTGCTTTGTTACGGCTACACAATGGAGATTGACAGGGCGGGCAAATTCGATGTCGAGCGTGCGGAGGCGGCAGAGATCCCAAGAAAATACTGGGGAGTTCTGCAACGAGGCGAGACAGTTGAGGAGAATGGAAAGATCCTGACTCCGGACATGGTGCTTGGACCTGCAAGAAAGGGACTCAAGATCACTTATGCAACAGACACCAGACCGACAGAGTCTATTCTGGACAATGCAAAACATGCCGATCTGTTTATCTGTGAAGGCATGTATGGCGAGAAAGATAAGTTAAAGAAAGCAAAAGAATATAAGCATATGACATTTTATGAGGCTGCTGAGCTTGCAAAGAAAGCAGAAGTAAAAGAAATGTGGCTGACGCATTACAGTCCGTCGCTGAACCGACCGGAAGAATATCTGAAGGATGCACGGGAGATATTTGAAAATACGGTAGCGTCAAGAGATGGACAGTCTACGGAGCTTGTATTTGAGGAGGCATAATATGGAAGAAAAAAAGGATTTGCTGATTCTGGCAATTGAGAGTTCCTGTGATGAGACGGCAGCCGCTGTTGTGAAAAATGGCAGAGAAGTGCTGTCCAATGTAATCTCTTCGCAGATTGCATTGCATACCTTATATGGCGGCGTGGTACCGGAGATTGCATCCAGAAAGCATATAGAAAAGATCAATCAGGTGATTGAAGCGGCACTTGATGAGGCGGATGTTACATTAGATGACATTGATGCCATTGGCGTGACTTACGGACCGGGGCTCGTAGGAGCGCTTCTCGTAGGTGTGGCAGAAGCGAAGGCAATTGCCTATGCGGCGAAGAAGCCATTGATCGGTGTACATCATATTGAGGGACATATTGCGGCGAACTTTATCGAACATAAAGAATTAGAACCGCCGTTTCTCTGTCTGGTCGTATCCGGCGGGCATACACATCTGGTATGCGTAAAGGAGTATGGTGAATTTGAGATTCTGGGACGCACAAGAGACGATGCGGCGGGTGAAGCATTTGACAAAGTGGCACGAGCCATCGGACTTGGATATCCGGGAGGTCCGAAGATTGATAAAGTATCTAAAGAAGGTAATCCTGATGCAATTGAATTTCCGCGGGCACATATGGGGGATACACCGTATGACTTCAGTTTCAGCGGCGTGAAGTCAGCTGTACTGAATTACCTGAATGGCTGCAAAATGAAAGGTGAGACCTGGAATCAGGCGGATGTTGCTGCTTCGTTCCAGAAAGCGGTTACGGATGTGCTGGTGGATAATTCCATGCAGGCGGTTAAAGAATATGGGCTTCGCAAATTTGCAATTGCCGGCGGTGTGGCATCAAACAGCGCACTTCGCAGTGCCATGAAAGAGGCATGCGAGAAAAATAATATCGATTTCTATTACCCGTCTCCGATATTCTGTACAGATAATGCGGCAATGATCGGGGTGGCTGCGTATTATGAGTATCTGAAAGGAACCCGCCACGGATGGGATCTGAATGCAGTACCGAATCTGAAGCTGGGGGAACGATAAGGTATGAAGGAAAAATGTACAGCGATCGTACTTGCGGCAGGGCAGGGACGGCGCATGAAGAGCAAGGTTAAGAAGCAGTTTTTGAGCATTGCAGGTATGCCGATTGTGTATTATGCACTGCACTGTTTCGAGAAAGCACCATTCATACAGAACATTATTCTGGTAACCAGTGAAGACTGTGTAGAATATTGCCAGAGAGAAATAGTAGATAAATATGGATTTCGTAAAGTAGGAAAAGTAGTTGTCGGCGGCAAGGAACGGTATGATTCCGTGTACGCCGGTCTGTTGGCCTGTGGAGAAACTGATTATGTATATATCCACGACGGCACCCGACCATTTATTACCAGAGACATCTTAGAGAGAGCTCTGGACGGAGCCAGAGAAACTGGTGCCTGTGTGGTGGGAATGCCATCCAAGGATACGGTGAAGATATTAGACAAAGAGCAATTTGTTACAAAAACACCTAAAAGAACCCGTGTATGGGCTGTTCAGACTCCGCAGGTTTTTCGTTATCCGATTATCAGGGATGCACATGAAAAAGCAAGGCGTAAAAGGATGGATGGGGTGACGGATGACTCCATGCTGGTAGAAAAATACGGAGACTGTAAAGTGAAGATGGTTGAAGGATCCTACGAAAACTTGAAAATAACAACGATGGAGGATCTGTTTGTCGCAGAAGTTATATTGAGAGGAAATGAACTGTGATAGAGCGTGATCTGTAGACGAGAGGATTATTTTTGTTATATAATTATCAATTAATACAAAAGCATTGAACAAATGTAAAAGTGATGTGCTGAAAAATAGTAAACTTTTACAAATATTCAACCTTAATCTATTGAAGTTGAGGTAAATATATACTAAGATTTAAGAGAAGAAAGCGAGAAGATCTGGATGAAGAAAATTGTAGATGATTGGCGGCTGATTTATAAGGTTTGTAGTTTGTATTACGAAGACGATATGCGTCAGCAGGAAGTCAGTGATTATTTGGGGATTTCCAGAGCTACCGTGTCGCGTATGCTTCAGAAGGGAAAAGAAAGCGGGATCGTTCGGGTAGAAGTGATCAATCCTGTACAGTTTTCCTATAATAAGCTGGAAAAAGCGCTGGAACGTAAATATGGTCTGAAAGAGGTTATTGTTGTAGAAAGCAGTGCGCTGGATACCAAGACAGAATCGGTGTCGCGTATGTATGAGAGAGCAGCACTTTACCTTTCCCAGTTTTTAAAAGATGGAGACTGGATTGGAGTGACCATGGGACATACGCTTCATAATATAGTGAAGACGAATCGTGCATTTGAAAAAGATAAAAAGCTGATGTTTGTACCGATTGTCGGAGGTATTGGACAGAGTACGATTGACAAAGTAGATGTGCAGAGTAATCGTATTGCACAGGAGTTCTCTAGAAAGTTTGGGGGAACCTACACACAGTTCCTGTCGCCGGCAGTTTTCTCGGAACAGAAAGCGATGGAATATTTTCTGAAAGAGAAGTCGGTAAGCTACATATTCGATGATTTTCAGAAGCTTGATACACTGATCATGGGAATCGGTATTCCGCAGAGAGTGGAATCCACACTGGTTCGAGCTGGATATATTACCGGTGAGAAGCTGGAAGAATTTGCACGAGACGGAATGGCAGGAGATATCGCATTACATTTCTTCGATGAGGATGGCAATACTGAGAAGTTCCGGGCGTTTAATGAACGTGTGGCAGGTATGCCGTTGGAGATGATGAGAAAAGTCAGAAACAGGATCGGAATAGCAGGAGGCGAGAACAGAGCTGAGGCTATCAGAGGAGCGATCAAAGGCGGATTCATCAACATGCTGATCACGAACATTGACGCGGCAGAGAAGTTGCTCTGATTTTTATTTCGATATATAAATGGACAGCAAAAGTAAGACGAATTTTACAGTCAAGGGCCCAGATGTGTAGATGAAGTCGGACGAGCTGTGACCATTATATATAAAGTAGGATACTATAAATGAGTAAATGGAGGAGAGACTATGGAAGCTATTTCTAATGTAGCAAGTGGATTTATTGGTCTATTTCAGGCAGGTGGAGAAACATTTATGGGCTGGGTTACCGGCATCATTCCACTTGTAGTGTGCTTGATGACAGCGGTAAATGCTATCATCAAACTTGTAGGTACAGAGAGAGTTGAGAATTTCGCTCAGAAAATTACGAAGTATATGATTCTTCGGTACACATTACTTCCTTTAATGGCAGTATTCTTCCTGGCAAACCCGGCATGTTATACATTCGGACGTTTCCTGGATGAAAAGTACAAACCTGCATTCTATGATGCAGCAGTAAGTTTTGTACATCCTATTACAGGACTTTTCCCACATGCAAATGCTGGTGAGCTTTTTGTATGGACAGGTATTTCAGCAGGTGTTGCTGAGGCTGGTTATGCAACTGCTGGTCTTGCAGTAAGATATTTCCTTTGTGGTCTGGTAGTTATCCTGATCCGTGGTATCTTATGCGAGAAACTGTATGCGTCAATGGCAAAGAAGAATGCTTAGTTAGTTGGAGGAGGTAGAATCATGTATAAATCTATTACTATTAAAGCTGGATCAGGCGGATGGGGCGGTCCTCTGACTATTACCCCTACAGAAAAATGCCACAAAATCTTAAATGTTACAGGTGGAGGAATTACACCGGTAGCACAGAAGATTGCAGATATGACCGGAGCAGAAGTTGTTGATGGATTCAAGACAGGATGCCCGGATGATGAAGTTATGGTAGCAGTTGTTGACTGTGGTGGAACAGCACGTTGCGGCGTATATCCTAAGAAAGGTATCTTTACTGTTAACCTTACACCGGTTGGACAGTCAGGACCTCTTGCACAGTACATTCAGCCAGAGATTTATGTATCTGGTGTTACAGAGTCAGATCTGTTCATGGCAGATGGATCAGAAGTTGAAGCAGCAGCAGAGAAACAGGCAGCTAAGACTGAGGCTAAGACCAAAGAGCAGGCTAAGGCTGACGTAGCAGCAGCTCAGGCTGGTCAGAAACAGGGTATTGTAGTTCGTATCGGTAAGGGTGTTGGTAATGTTGTAAATAAATTCTTTGCAGCAGGTCGTGAGACAATCGACATGGTTATCAAGAACATCCTTCCATTCATGGCATTTACAGCTACATTGCTTGGTATTATCAGTGCCAGCGGTCTTGGAGATATTATTGCCAACACAATCGCTCCACTGTGTGGAACTCTTCCGGGAATGATCGTTATTTCCTTTATCTGTGGACTTCCGTTCCTGTCACCAATCCTGGGACCTGGAGCTGTTATCGCACAGGTAGTTGGTACTCTGCTTGGAGCTCAGTTTGCAACAGGAGCTATTCCGGCTAAATATGCACTTTGCGCATTATTCGCAATTGATGCTCAGGTAGGTGGAGACTTCGTACCGGTTGGACTTTCACTTGGAGAAGCAGAGCCAGAGACAATCGAACTTGGTGTTCCGGCTGTACTGTTTGAGCGTATGATCACAGGACCTTTATCTGTACTGCTTGCATTCGTATTCAGCATTGGAATGTTCTAATTCTGAACGAATTATAATCAACTTGGAAAGAAGGAGACTTAGTAATGAAATTTCAGGTAACAATCGTAGGACATGGTGTAGAAGCACTGGAGTTTTTGAACGATTCAGAAAACAGCTTTTTCATTCTCTTTAACGAGAATGCGCCGGAAGAACTGGCAGAGATTTCTGTATTACATACAATTTCTGCAGTTTATAAAGATCCGGCACCTGGTGATACCATGAAGATCGGTGATAAAGAGTTTAAGATCACTGCCGTTGGCGTGGAAGCTCCATATACGCTGAGAGAATTGGGACATTGCACTGTTAACTTTGGCGGTGGCGAAGAAGCCGCACTTCCGGGATGCATTATGCTGGAAGGCTCTGAGAAGGTAACTGTAGAGGATCTGCAGGCTGGAACAGATATTTCAATATATTAATCAATTTAATTCATAACATAAGTAAGGAGAGATGAGTTATGCTTAACATGGACAAAAAACTTCTCAAAAGAGAAGAAGAAGGCAAAGTTATTCGCGTAGGTATCGTAGGAGCAGGACAGATGGGCCGTGGAATGGTTACACAGATGGTTCTTATGAAAGGTATTACACCGGCAATCGTATCTGATATCAAGATCGAGAATGCTGTACACGCGTTTAAATATGCTGAAGTTCCAGACGAAGAGATCGTAGAAGCTAAGACATTAGAGGAAGCTAACGCAGCTATGGAAGCTGGCAAGTATGTTGCTTGTGAGGATGCTAATTTCGTATCTCAGGCTAACCTTGTTGAGTGTGTAATTGATGCAACTGGTGTACCGGATGTTGGTGCTAAAGTAGCTACAGACGCTATGAGAAATAAAAAGCATGTTGTAATGCTGAACGTTGAGACAGACGTTGTTATTGGACCATACCTGAAGAAACTGGCAGCAGAAGAAGGTGTTATCTACACAGGATCTGATGGAGATGAGCCGGGCGCTGTTATGCATTTGTATAGCTTCGCTAAAGCAATGGGCCTGAATGTAGAAGTTATGGGTAAAGGAAAGAACAACAAGATCGACTACGATTGCAACCCTGATACAGTTCTTGAGGAAGCTACACGTCGTAAGATGAGCCCGAAGATGCTTTGTGCATTCAAAGATGGTACTAAGACAATGGTAGAGATGACAGCTATGTCTAACTACACAGGACTGATCCCGGATGTTATCGGAGGACATGGTCCGAAGACAGCTCCTGGAACAGAAGGTATCAAAGAACTGAATGAGATCTTCAAACTGAAAGAAGATGGCGGTATCCTGAACAAACATGGCGTAGTAGAGTACGTTAACGGAATTGCTCCTGGAGTATTCGTAACAGTATCTACACCAAATGCTGAGATCGCATACCAGCTTGGATATCACAGCATGGGACCTGGACCACTGTGGACACTGTATCGTCCATATCACCTCTGCAACCTTGAGACACCTCTGTCAGTTGCAAGAGCCGTAATCGAAGGAGATGCAACATGTGTAGCTAAAGATGGTCTGGTATCTGAGTGTATCACAAGAGCTAAGATCGATCTGAAGGCTGGACAGACTATCGATGGTATCGGTGGATACACAACACACGGATCAATCGCTACAGCAGAAGAGTCTAATGCTAAGGGATATGTACCATTCGGTCTTGTAACTAAGAATGCAGTTATGAAACAGGATGTTAAGAAGGGTACACTGATCACATATGATATGATCGACCTGGATAAGACAACTCTGATCTATAAGCTGAGAAAAGAGCAGGATGCAATGTACGGAAGATATGTACTGTAATCCATAAATATTAACAGATATTAAATACCTATAATACCATAATACCGGGAAAGGGTAGATGACCTGGGAGTCCTTTCAGCGACGCGTAAGGCTGATGGGGCTCCTTCCCGGCTATAGGAGGAAATGCACATGTTTAGTCAATTACCTATGATATCCAAACTTCTATTTCTTATACTGGTTCTTTTTATTCTGCAGGCATTAGGCGGATACTATCAGGTGAAGAATTATCGTGCTACGGTACGACAGATTCATAAATTGGGCAATGTGGGTATTGGACAGAAAAAAGGTAAATTCTTTAATGGTAATATTGTCATGGTGGCATCGGATGGAGATGGCATCATTAAAGGCGTTGTAATATTGGATGGTATTACATTTTTATCTAAATTTCATCCGGTAGAAGAGTTCTTGGGCAAACCATTGGTTGGTAACAGTATCTATTCATTTCTTGAAGTGACGGATGGATTTGATAAAAAAGAGCGCAAACAGTATATGGGATGGATTCGTGCATTTGAAGCGCTGCGTACCAGATTTGAGGGGCAGGAAGAGGCAGAAGAAGACGAAAAGTCGGTAGAAGAGGACTAGATCTTACACGTGGATTTACATTAATTTACATGAAAATTAAAAAATGTATTGACATTCAGTATTCTAAATGCTAATATATTAGAGCACCAAGCGAGTGCAACAGTAGAATACATGGAGAGGTATCGAAGTGGTCATAACGAGGCGGTCTTGAAAACCGTTTGTCCGCAAGGGCGCGTGGGTTCGAATCCCACCCTCTCCGCTTTAGGGAGTTTTGCTTATGCAAGACTCCTTTTGTTATATAACGGAAAAGGTGAGAGAATGTTAAACGTAATTAGAAAAAAAGTATATGAGCCATCCGGAATTATAAAGAAAAAGATTCGCATTGTAATTAGTGTGTGGATTTTGGGAATATTGCTTGCGGGGGTTCTGTTTTTATATTATCATAATCCTAAGGATGGATTAGGTCTGGTATGTCCGGTGTATTATCTGACGGGGTATTATTGCCCGGGATGTGGCGCGGGAAGAGCGTGCTATGCAATTTTGCATATGCAGTTCTATCAGGCTTTCAGATACAATCCATTGTTAGTACTGATTCTTCCGTGGTTGGTTTTGTATTACTTGATATGCGGGATACAATGGCTGATCTACGGCAGAGAGAAGCTGAGCGTGAATATACCATTTTGGCTTCCTGTGACTGTGTTGGTGTTAATGCTGATATATGGCGTGGTGAGGAACATTGGGGTATATCCATTTACAGTACTGGCTCCGACAAAGGTGCTATAAGGAAGGAGAATGGGATATGAAGTGTAGTTTTTGTGGCAATGAAGTAGAAAAAGGGATGAAGTATTGTCCGCTTTGTGGTGCAGAAGTGAAAGAAGAGACTTCTGAAAATCAGACACCAGAGACAGAGAATCATAGTGATCCGAATAGTGGTTATAGTTACGGACAAGGCAGTAGTGATCCGAATAACGGTTATAGCTATGGTCAGAGCAGTGATAGTTCTGATAGTTCCAATAGTGGGTACAATTACGGTCAGTCTAATGGAGAAAATAGCTATAATTATAATGGACAGCCTAATAATGGCGGATATAATCAGTATAATAATGGGCACCCAGAGAAACAGATTAGTGGAACGCCATACATTATCTTTTCGATTCTTGTAACATTGTGTTGCTGCCTGCCTCTGGGTATTGTGAGTATTGTGTATGCAAGTAAGATTAATTCTCTTCAGAAGGCCGGTGATTACGAAGGAGCGAAAGCGGCAGCTAAAAAAGCAAAGATTTTCATGATTGTTGGCGCAATTGGTGGCTTGATTGCGAGCGTTGGACTTTTTGCAACAGGAGCTCTTAGTGATTCTACTTCGGTTCAGACGGTTGAAAATATGTTGGATGAAGATACCACAGATTCAAACGATGATGCAAAAGAGGCAGATACAAAAGAAGGTGCAAAAGAAGATACAAAAGAGCCGGTCACAGCCAGCGGAGACCTTGGCGACAGTTGGACAAGTTACACAGTACAGATTAATGATGCGGTTATGACGTTTCCGTGCGATGTAAGCGAGTTAGAAGAAGCAGGTCTTACATTGGATACAGATGACAAGTCAGAAGACTACGTGATCAATAAGGATGATTATGAACTGGTGTATTTTCAGGATTCCAATGCTAATTCACTGATGTTTGTAGTGACTAATAAAACGGATTCAGCTAAAACTATAAAAGAGTGTACGGTATCAGGAATATATGTAGATGAGTATGACGTTGAAGATGGCAGCCTTACAGTAATCTTCCCGGGAGATATTCAGATCGGAATGGATATCAGCGATGTGGAAGCTAAGTGGGGAGAGGCGTCTGATACATATGAGGGAGAGTATTCCCATACATATACCTGGTATGACGAAGACACTTATAACTATTGTACTGTAAGTGTAGACCCAGAGACTCAAAAGGTAACAACAATTGATCTTGATGGTGAAGAACTGTAATGGATGCGCTGGATAAATAACGCGAATAGATGTGATTAGAACTTCTTCTGTGGTAGTAATATTGCAGAAGAAGTTTTTTTGAAAAAACTGTTGACAAAATCTTGAGAGATGACTATAATAACATTTGTTCGCGCTTGAAACGGTATGGAGAAATACCCAAGAGGCTGAAGGGGCTCCCCTGGAAAGGGAGTAGGTCGTTAATAGCGGCGCGAGGGTTCAAATCCCTCTTTCTCCGTTTTGATATATACCAATGTTAACAGCTTGTAAAAAGAAATTAAAAAACTTTTAAAAAAGTTGTTGACAAGATAAGGAAAGACATGGTATTATATCAAAGCTGACTCGTGAGAGCAGCAACACAAAGAACTTTGATAACTGAACAATAGACAACAACCCTGAAGATTCTTTAAGAGAAAATTCAGAACAAGACATTTAATGTCGACCTAAAACAGTAATAACGGGATAGGAAAGCTAGTAGTTTTCCTGAACGGAATTAAACTTGATTTTAACTTGCACTGAGGTGTGAGGAAAAATATTTTATACGAGAGTTTGATCCTGGCTCAGGATGAACGCTGGCGGCGTGCTTAACACATGCAAGTCGAACGAAGCACTT
>CAVAVU010000028.1:4995-26996 GCA_963592205.1 bacterium | reverse complement strand
TTACAATCGTTATAACAATTATCCCCAGCACGATAATTGAAGGAAGAAAACATTTATATATATATTCTTTAATCATTCCTTCATTAGTTCCTTCCAATGGAGCATTCAAATGATACATCAATTCATCCATCGATAAATTTGCCCATGTTTCAAACATCCATTGTATGCTTAAGCATAACAAAGATGCAAAAAAAGAAACTATGCACACAATAATTATCCCCAGCTTTTTTACTATCTTTTGTATATTCACCTCGTGTTTTAAATCCATTACTTTTCACCCTTGTACCGCAAAAGGCTTTGATACTCCCGCATCAAAGCCCTCTATCCCATCTTCACTTAAAACAACTTCTCCGGATATACCCCATCCGAAATCAGCTTCTGGATACTTGCCACTACATCCGGCTTATCTTCTTTATAGGTCACGCCAAACCACTCATCATGTGACTTCCGCACCTCGACTTTCATCTTGCCTTCTTTCAGCAGATCTCCGATAATTGTCGGCAGAAGGTATTCTCCTTTCAAATTCTCCGGATCTAATTTCTCTAAGAACTCATCGAATCCCTTATCCAGCACCTCAAAGAACTTCGGAGATAATCCCCACATGTTCATAGATACTTCTGATTCTACATCGATCGGCACAAGTCCGCCCTCTGTCTGCACTGCTGCGCCTTCAGCGGTCTTGACAATATTAGATGTCTCCACGATCTCGGATAACATACGGTGCTCATCTACTTTACACACGCCACGGGTTACACCACCATTATCGCTCAGCGTATTCTTCAGTACAAAACCTACCATACACGCTTCATACGCATCATCTTCTTTTCTGCTCGTCAGATATGTATAAGCTTCCCGGTAAGCTTCTTTACCGTAATAGTCATCTGCATTGATTACCAGAAATGGTTCATTTACCACATCTTTACAGCACAGGATCGCCTGGCCGGTTCCCCACGGTTTCTTTCTTCCTTCTGTCTTCTTCAGAAAGCGTTCCGGAATATCATCGAGCTCCTGATAAGCGTATTCCACTTCGACCAGCTTCTCCATACGTCTGCCGATGATCTCTTTAAAATCCTTTTCCAGATCCTTGCGGATTACGAATACCACCTTGTTGAATCCTGCCTCCAGCGCGTCATAGATAGAATAATCCATAATGATTTCACCATTTGGTCCTACTGCTTCCAATTGTTTGATGCCGCCGCCAAACCGGCTTCCGATTCCAGCCGCCATAACGACTAATGTTACTTTACTCATTTGTACCTCTCTCTGTCCGGATTATTCCCCCAGACCGCTTTCAATTGCATTTACCATTGCTTCCATTGCTTCCTTTTCATCCGTTCCTTCGCACTCCAGCACAATCTCATCCCCGCTCTTAATGCATGCACCAAGTACACTGAGTACGCTTTTTGCATTTGCTGTTGTATTGTCATAATGGAATCTGACACTGCATTCAAACTCGGATGCTTTGTTGCAGAAGATTCCAGCCGGGCGCATATGAAGTCCTGTAGGATTGGTGATTTTTACCTTTTTTGTAATCATACTGTTAATTACCTCCGCTATCTTTCTCTTCCAGCACGAGTTCTACCTCAACATCTTCCGCAAGTGTGCAGCCATCCGGCAGCTTAAACTGTACTGGTATTTTATAGGTTCCTGCTTTTGTATATTCAGCCAGATCAATAGTTGCGATCTGTTCAATATTCAGTGTATCGAGCTGATCCTTCGATCCTCTCACATGTACTTCCAGATTATCCGTTTTGTTATAACTCATGCGCAGATTCTCATTCAGATTCTTCACGGTAATGGAACCGATCGGAAGTTCAAAGTTCTTGGTTCCATCTTTTTCCAGCGTCACTGTAATAATCACTGAACCCGCGTTACTGTCTGCCAGTTCAATATCTTCCGGCAGATATTTGGTAATATCTATCGTATAATCTGTGCGGGAATCAATCGCTTCTCCACTGAACTCTTCCGCGGGAATATCTATACTTTTGACCTTCGACAACGCCTCTTCCGGTCCCGCGATCTCTATCTTCTCCGGAGCCAGTTTCACATTCGAGATGGAATAGCCTTCTTCTACATCAATTTCGGAAGTATCAGCATTCACAGGTACGGTCGTCGTCCGGTACAGCGTTACTGATACGCTTACACCTACATTTCCCAGGTTGTTTGCCAGCCTTGACTGGTCGATCACGTTATTGTTCTCATCGTACAGTACCAATTCAGAATCCAGTACCGTATTCTCTGAAAGCCCGGATACATTAACTTCGGCTTCCACCTTACTGATCTTCTCTACCAGAGACTTCGGTCCGTTGATCGTTACCGTCTCCGGATCAGCCGTCAGCTTGCCAAGCACATAGCCGCTTCGTACCTGACCGCTCGCTACCGGGGTAATGTATGTGGTCTTGCTTACATTGTCCTCAATCTGTACCTGAAGATTACGCGGACTTGCTGTTGCCTCACAGCTGCCCTCGTATCCATTTACCGTTACCTGTAATGGAATCTGCGTATTCAGATACATTTCCTTAATATCCGCTGTAACTACAATATCACTTGCCTTGATCTTACTCAGTGTCCGGCGTTTCGCCGACACGACTACACTTACATTCTGTGTGTCATCTACGATCTGATAGGTCTTATTCTGTTCCGTCAGTATCTCGGAATGCTCTACTGTAACCGGAATATTCGTAAATGTCTTAGTCATCACCGGGTCATCTATATTAACTACTATCAGCCACAGCATAAATGCAAACAGGAAGGCTAACAGCTTAAGGCCAAAATTATTTTTCAGCTTCTTTATCATGATCATGCCTTCCTTTCTTCAGTTTTTCTACCAGAATGCCAGCTGGGTTCTTAGAATGCTTCCGCTCCTGAATTGCATGGAAGCGTTCCCGCAGTTCTGCTTCTGTCAGTCCTCTGGAAAGTTTTCCACCCTGCGCCACAGATACGCCGCCCGTCTCTTCAGATACCACAACGATCATGGCATCACTGACTTCACTCATACCCACAGCTGCACGGTGTCTGGTTCCCAGATCCTTGCTCAGTTCCATATTATCAGACAATGGCAGGTAACACGTTGCTGCCACAATCCTGTCATTTCGCACGATAATAGCTCCGTCATGAAGCGGAGTGTTATGCTCAAATATATTGATCAGCACCTGACTGGAGATCAGACAATCCATCTGAATACCGGTACTTTCGTACTCTGTCAGCTGGATCAGCTGCTCTACTACGATCAGTGCTCCTGTCTTTACTTTGCTCATGGCAAATACAGCACGAACGATACTGTCTACTGTCTCGTCACTGAACCGCACCCGCTCTTTGGAATCAAACGGTAGCATGGAGGTCAGCATCTGCTTTTCGCCTAACTTCTCCAGACCGCGCCGAAGCTCCGGCTGAAAGACGACCACCGCAGCCACAGCCATGACTGCTGCCGCTTCTTTTGCCAGCCACAGGATCGTATGCATCTGCAAAATAGCAGCCACTAGAATGAATCCCGCAAGTGCCAGAATACCACGCATCAGCATCCAGGCCTTGGTATTCTTGATCCACACCATGATCTGATAGACCAGAAATGTAATGATCAGGATCTCCAGAATGTCCGTGAAACGCACTTCCGGAAAATAGATTCCTTTTACATATTGTTCAAGAAACTGCGATATTCTCTGTGCCATTCTGTCACCTCCCCATTCTTCTGCTCTTGATGCGTCTGCATTGTTCCTGTAATATGCCTCTTATATTTTTGTTATTTATTATCCTTATTCAGGTTCAGTTCTCTCTCAAGGCTCTGTGTCAGAAGCAAATGCTCCGTATCTGCATCTGATAACTGTCTCTTCTGTGCAGACGGTTTTCTCTTAACAGTTGCCTTCTTCGGATTTGGCTGCTGTCTGTCAGCCGCCTTTCTAGGTCTTGCCTGTTTTCGCTCCGGTCCGTCCTGCTGCTTCACGCGCTTCAGTGCTTCGTGTTCCGCATGCTTTGAAACATCTTTCTTCACATGTTTCTTTGCAGCATCTTTCTGTGCATGCTGCTGTGTCTTCCTGCGAAGCTCTTTCGCATCGATCACTTCTGTCTCAGACGGATATTCCTCGCGTTTATTGATCTGCTGTACCGTCTTCTCCGGAACAGATACGCCTACCTTCGGAACTGCTTTTACATAGTAATAATACTCGTCATCCTCAAACTGCAGAGATTCACATTTGCTGTAATCTACCGCGAAGAAGATCACTTCCAGAACCAGTCCTGTCACGACTGCTACAACAGCTCCAACCAAAAGTGTTGTTGTCGAAATCTTCACGCTCAGTGCAGAGCCGCCGGCTGCTGCCACAACAAGATACGCCAGTGCGCCAACTACACTTGCTACTTTCCATGCGTGTGCCATTGCTGCACGGCGAATGGTATATACCAGTATAATACAGATTATGCCGGCGATCACCATCAGCCACATTTCCTTGCCGGAAACTGCCTGTTTTGCAAATTTGATCATATCATTCACAAAACTGCTGCTCTTTGCAGCCTGAATTGCCGCTGCTGACTTTTTCACCTGATGAATCGCATAATATGCAATCGTGCCGAGTGCCGCCGGGACTGCGTATGCCGGTGTACCAAGTAATCCCAATGCCACCAGTACCGCTGCCGGAACCTTACCAATATACGCAGCTGTCACTACTAATATCACAATCGCTGTCTTCGGTGCAAACCGGAGATAGAACACATACATGATTACAAACAACAATGCTGTCACGATCAGCATTCCCAGAGATACGGTATAAACATGTGCCATTGTCAGCACAGCTCCTGCTACCAGTGTAAAAATCGGCGGAAGGAACGCACATATCACTGCCAATCCCAATGCCACTACCGGATTCGCCAGCATATGCATATAGCCGATCTCCCGATTGATCATAAAGAATGCTGCAAATGCCAGTACGAACCGCACTGCCTTATCTATGTATGTCGAATACTGTGCATAGACATTCTGTAATTTCCCTTTCAGTTCTAATACGCCTTCCATAACTATCTATTCTCCTTCTTCATGTCTTTCTTCTTATATAAATTCAGAAGTCTGCCAAGATCGTGGTTATATACCTTCACTCTCGCCCTTGCCTCTTTGTGTCGGTTATTACATGTCACATGCGTATATACTGCATATGCAATTACAATTGCCAGATACGCTGCCACGATCACAATTGCCATAATGATGATCATCCCGATAGACATCTTCTCCATCAATGCATCAAACACACTGATTCCCAGCAGTCCGATCAGACATACATATCCCACAGTTACCCACAGGATGGTTGCCAGCGTATGCAGACTGGTGTAGTCCTTTCTATAGTAAGCGCTGATCTTCAGATCCTCTCTTCCCTGCTGTTCTTCATAGAGAGCCATTCTTGTCATCAGCTTGACTTTTCTCTCATCTAACATTCTGCACCTCGTTATCTCTACACTTAGTTATTATTATTTCTAAACATCATTATTTAGTATAACAAATATCATGTACCTTGTCCAATGCTTACCGTCAGAAAATACACTTTCTCAGCCCCTGCAAGCTTCACCAGCTTTGCGGCTGCATCGATCGTACTTCCCGTTGTATAAATGTCATCGATCAACAGTACATTGACTCCCCGTAATCGCAGTCCGTTCCAGGTAAATGCATGCTGCAGATTCTTCCGCCTGCCTCTCGCATCCATGATCTTCTGCGGAGCTGTATTTTTCTTTCTGACCAAACTTTCTGCATCCACCGGAATCTCCATGATTCTGCCAATCTCTTTTGCCAGTAGTTCTGCCTGGTTATATCCTCTTTTTCGTCTTCTGTTTTTACTAAGTGGTATAGGAATAATAATGGCGATCTGCCATTTACGTATTGTCCTGCCATATGCTTTTACCATTTCATGGGCAAATGCACGGCTGTAAACTCTCCGATTATGATATTTGAATTGATAGATTGCCGGTCGTACCACCGATGTATGCTGCCAGACTGCTCTGCCACTCTCAAAAAAGTGCGAATGTCTGCCACAGTCGTAACAATATTCATCCTCGTCACGCCGGATTGGCTTACCGCAGCGCATGCAATACGGCTCCCTCACAAATGGGAGCTTCTTTCTGCATGCATCGCAGATTCCCATCTCCGATACCTTACCGCAAAATGGGCATGTATTCGGAAACAGGAATGCCATAATTTTATCTGTTAAGATTTTAAAATTAGAAATAGTTTTAGAAATAAATGTCCGTGTTCTCATAGGCAGAACTCCCTTAACTGCTCTGCCAGACTCGAATTACGATTCAGTTCGTTATTATTCTGGATCATATCCGCAAAAACCTGTTCGCTTCCTACCAGCGTCACACATTTTCTTGCCCTGGTCACCGCCGTATAGATCAAATTACGGTTATATAACTGTCTCGGTCCCTGAAGCAGTGGAATTACAACTGCCGGATACTCACTTCCCTGAGACTTATGGATCGTGATTGCGTAAGCCAGTTCCAGTTCATCCAGTGACTGGAATGAATAACTTACCTGTCTGTGCTCATCAAACTCTACCGTCATAGTCTCTGCATATGTATTAATTTCCCGGATAATACCCATGTCGCCATTGAACACGCCCAGACCTTTATCCACAGTCATACCGTATTTGGTGCATACTTCCCACTCAATCTGGTAATTATTGCGGATCTGCATGACCTTATCGCCTTCGCGAAATTTCTTATCACCGTATTCTTTTTCCGCTTTCGATGGTGATGGCGGATTCAGATATTCCTGCAGAATGCCATTTAACCGTTCTACACCAAGCAAGCCTTTACGCATCGGTGTCAGCACCTGAATATCATACGGCTCTGCATCCACATATTTCGGCAGCTTCTTCTGTATCAGCGTCAGTACCACACTGATAATCATATTCGCATCCTGCCTTTTCAGGAAGAAAAAGTCACGGCTCTTGTTGTCCAGAACCACCGGCTCTCCGCGATTGATCTTGTGAGCATTCACCACAATGTCGCTCTCGCCTGCCTGTCGGAAAATACGTGTCAGCTTTACCACCGGAAAACATTTGGACGCAATGATATCTTTCAGCACACTGCCCGGTCCTACCGATGGAAGCTGATTCCGGTCTCCCACCAGGATCAGTCGTGTACCAACGCAGACCGCTGACAACAATGCGTGCATTAACGGAAGATCTACCATCGACATCTCATCCACAATGATCACATCCGTCTCCAATGGGTTATCCCGGTTCCTGCTGAAACCGTTTTTCTGCTCTTCATCCTCCGGATTACCGCTGACTTCCAACAGACGGTGTACTGTCTGTGCTTCATATCCGGTCGTCTCTGTCATACGCTTTGCCGCTCTTCCGGTCGGTGCTGCCAGCAGAATATCCGCGCCGTCACTTTCAAAATAATGGATCATGGCATTGATTGTTGTCGTCTTACCGGTTCCCGGACCTCCGGTCAGCACGAGCACACCATGTCTTACCGCTTGAACGACCGCCTCCCGCTGTTTTTCATCCAGCGGCAGATCCATATTCTCCTCAATCTGAGCCAGTCTGTGCAACACACCTGTCTCACTCACATCATAAGTCACGTTCAGATCATGGAGCATCTTTGCTGTATTCATTTCCATATAGTAATAATTCGATGGGTATACTCGCTTCACGCCGTCTGCTTCTTTCAGGATTACTTTACGTTCCATAGACAGATCCATCAGATATTTTTCAATATGCTCCAAATCCACTTCCAACAGCTGTCCCGCCCGGCGCGCTAACAGCTCTTCGGCCAGGAAAACGTGTCCTGCATTCACTCCCTGCAGCAACGTATAGAATATTCCACTCCGGATACGGTAATCCGAATCCGTGTGAATACCGATTCTCTTAGCAATCTCATCCGCAGTCCGGAATCCCACGCCGCTGATATGATCCGCCATCTGGTAAGGATTTTCTTCCAATACACGGTAAATACCATTGCCGTAGTATTGGTAGATCTTTGCCGCCAGTGTCGTAGAAATGCCATATTTCTGCAGATAGATCATTGCCTGACGCATGTCTTTCTTCTCTTCTACCTGCTCTGCGATCTCTCTTGCCTTGCGCTCGCTGATTCCTTTGACCTCTGCCAGTCGTTCCGGTTCTTCCTCAATAATTCGGAATGTATCTTCTTTAAACTTCCGCACGATCCGCCCTGCCAGTGCTGCACCGACTCCGCGGATTGCTCCTGACCCCAGATATCGTTCGATCGACATCAGATCCTCCGGCTCGCAGACTTCTGACTCAGATACGGAAAGCTGCAGTCCATACAGGCTGTGATTCACGTACTCACCTGTCAGCTTCAGCAACTCACCTTCTTCAATGTACAGAAATGTTCCCACACAGGTCAGATCCCCGTCTTCATTATTCAGATTAAATACCGTATATCCATTGTCCTCATTCCGATATACGATGTGTTCTACATATCCTTTTATCTCTTCCATCCTTATCCTTCGTTACGTCCACTCATAAATTCGACATACTGTCCGGTACCGATAGCTACAACCGTCATAGGATTCTCAGCAGTCATAGTATTGATTCCGGTCCGTTCCTCAATCAGTTCTTCCAGTCCGCGCAGCATTGCCCCGCCTCCGGTCAGCACAATACCACGATCCAGAATATCCGCCGACAGTTCCGGTGGTGTACGTTCCAATACACTGATGACTGCCTCTACGATCTGTCCGACAGGCTCTTTCAATGCCTGTTCTGTCTCCGCAGATGTTACCGTCACTGTCTTCGGCAGTCCGGTCATCAGATTCCGCCCAGTTACTTCCATCGACTCTTCTTCTACCAACGGATAAGTAGTTCCGATCTTGATCTTGATATCTTCTGCTGTCCGCTCCCCGATCAGCAGATTATGCTTCTTCCGCACATAACGCACGATAGCATCATCAAAGTTATCTCCGGCGATCTTAATGGATGTATTCACCACTGTTCCGCCCAGTGAGATAACTGCCACGTCCGCTGTACCACCTCCGATATCCACGATCATATTGCCACACGGTCTGGATATATCAATACCCGCACCGATTGCTGCTGCTACAGGTTCTTCGATCAGACGTACTTCACGCGCTCCTGCTGCATAAGTCGCCTCTTCGACCGCCTTACGTTCCACTTCTGTCACGCCACTTGGCACACAGATGCTGATTCTCGGCTTGCTGAACGCTCTTCTGCCCATTGCTTTCTGTACGAAATATTTGATCATCTTCTCTGTCACTGTATAATCAGAAATCACGCCCTGACGCAGCGGACGCACTGCCACAATATTGCCCGGCGTCCTGCCAAGCATCAGTCTGGCTTCTTCTCCGATTGCTTTGATACTGTTGGTATCCCGGTCAAATGCTACTACAGAAGGCTCCTTCAGTATTACACCTTTCCCTTTCACATATACCAGAACACTCGCGGTCCCCAAATCAATTCCGATTTCAACTGCCATTCCTGTTCCCCTTTCATCATCCGGTTACTTCTTGAACCAGCCACTTCATTTATGCACAGAGGTATAATAAGTAACTCTACTTATTATACCTCTTTATCATTCGTTCTTATTCATAAAAGTTCTTATTCATGAAATCCGTCAACATACAAATTCCTGTTAACAATGACATTATAGTAAACTTTGTGTCTGTTGAAAAGTCTTTTTTTCAGCTTTAGCCTTTCTTCAGCATCATGTCGATGTATTTGCCTGTATAGGATACCGGATTCTGTGCAACTTCTTCCGGTGTGCCCTCTGCGATCACCGTACCACCTTTTGCACCACCCTCCGGTCCGATATCGATAATGTAATCTGCCGTTTTGATCACGTCCAGATTGTGCTCGATTACCACAACTGTATTACCGTCGGATGCTAGCCTCTTCAAAATCTCGGTCAGCTTATGCACATCTGCAAAATGCAGTCCCGTTGTCGGCTCATCCAGAATATATATCGTCTTTCCGGTACTGCGTTTGCTAAGTTCTGTCGCCAGTTTGATCCGCTGCGCCTCACCACCGGACAGTGTCGTCGATGGCTGTCCAAGACGCAGATAAGAAAGTCCCACATCGTACAGTGTCTCAATCTTTCTGCGGATAGACGGTACATTTTCAAAGAAAGTCAGTGCCTCTTCTACTGTCATGTTTAACACATCGTAAATGCTCTTTCCTTTATAATGTACTTCCAGTGTCTCGCGGTTATAACGCTTGCCACCACACACTTCACATGGCACATATACATCTGGCAGAAAATGCATCTCAATCTTCAGGATACCGTCACCGGAGCAGGCTTCACATCGTCCACTCTTCACATTAAAACTAAAACGTCCTTTCTTATATCCCCGTTCTTTGGCATCCTGCGTTGCCGCAAACAGGTCACGGATCTGATCAAACACTCCCGTATAAGTCGCCGGATTAGAACGCGGTGTACGACCGATTGGTGATTGATCGATATTGATTACCTTGTCCAACTGCTCCACGCCTTCTATCTTTTTATGCTTTCCAGGAATCATTCTGGCACGGTTCAGCTTCTTCGCCAGATATTTGTAAAGAATCTCATTTACCAGCGAACTCTTACCGGAGCCAGACACACCCGTCACACAGGTCATAACTCCCAGTGGAATCTTCACATCAATATTCTTCAGATTGTTTTCCTGTGCTCCCACAATCTTCAGCCAGCCAGTCGGTTTTCTCCGTTCTTCCGGAACCGGAATACGGATACGACCGCTGAGGTATGCTCCCGTAATAGACTCCAGCACCTTCATGATCTCCTGTGCCGTGCCCTCTGCAATTACTTCACCGCCATGCTCTCCGGCACCTGGTCCGATATCTACAATGTGATCTGCCGCAAACATCGTATCTTCGTCATGTTCCACCACGATTACCGTGTTGCCCAGATCCCGCAGATGCTTCAACGTTCCCAGAAGCTTGTCATTATCTCTCTGATGCAGTCCGATACTAGGCTCATCCAAAATATACGCCACACCGACCAGACCGGAACCGATCTGTGTCGCCAGACGGATTCGCTGCGCCTCGCCTCCGGACAGAGTTCCGGTTGCACGCGACAACGTCAGATAATCCAGACCTACATCCAGCAAAAACTGCAGTCTCGCTCTGATCTCTTTCAGGATCTGATCTCCGATCATATGCTGCTGGCTGGTCAGTTCCAGATTGTCCAGGAATTGCGCCAGTTCTTCAATCGAAAACGATGTGATTTCTGCAATATTATGATCTCCTACCGTAACCGCAAGTGCTCCCGGCTTCAAGCGCTGTCCTTTACATGCACGACACGGCGTAATGCGCATAAATTCTTCATATTCTGCCTTGGATGCTTCGGAGTAAGTCTCACGATATCTGCGCTCAACATTTTTAATAATACCTTCAAACGCAATATCATAGAATCCTTCTCCGCGCTGTCCAAAATAATGCACATTTACATTTTTACCATTTGTGCCGTGAATCAGTATATTCTGAATCTCCTCCGGATATTCCTCAAATGGTGTATCCAAAGAAAAATGATATTCTTCCGCCAGCGCATCCAATATAGCTCTGGTAAAGCTGCCCTTCTTACTTGCTGACTGCCATCCCATCACAGCAATCGCACCCTCATTGATGCTCAGACTCTTATCCGGAATGATCAGATCTGCGTCAAATTCCATCTTATATCCAAGTCCCGAACACTCCGGGCAGGCTCCGAAGGGATTATTAAATGAGAAACTTCTCGGTTCAATCTCTTCAATGCTGATACCGCAATCCGGGCAGGAAAAACTCTGACTGAAGTTCACAGGCTCTCCGCCAATCACGTCTACCGTCATCAATCCTTCTGCCAGATGCAGTACATTCTCCACTGAATCCGTCAGACGCTTCTCAATCCCCGGTTTTACCACCAGACGATCTACAACAATCTCAATGTTATGCTTCAGATTCTTATCTAACTGAATATCCTCTGACAGTTCATACATGCTGCCATCAATCCGAACACGGACATAACCGCTCTTCTTTGCGCGCTCCAGCAGCTTCGCATGAGTGCCTTTTCTTCCTCGTACCACAGGTGCCAATAGCTGAATCCTGGTTCCCGGCTCCATCTCCATGATCTGGTCAACCATCTGATCGACCGTCTGCTTCCTGATCTCTTTGCCGCATTTCGGGCAATGCGGAATACCGATTCTTGCATACAGCAAGCGGAAATAATCATAGATCTCGGTTACCGTACCTACCGTAGAACGTGGATTCCGGTTGGTCGACTTCTGGTCAATCGAAATCGCCGGAGATAATCCCTCGATACTCTCTACATCCGGCTTCTCCATCTGTCCTAAGAACATTCTGGCATATGATGACAACGACTCCATATATCTGCGCTGTCCTTCCGCATAGATGGTGTCAAATGCCAGTGAAGACTTACCTGATCCCGACAGTCCAGTCAGGACTACCAGCTCGTCTCTCGGAATATCCAGACTAATATTCTTAAGATTATGCTCATTGGCTCCCCGTATACGAATATATTTTTTATTCCTATCCGACATAACGTGCTCCTTTGTTACTAAATTCTCTTGCTTATCTCTTCTTGACATCTTCTTAATGTCCATATCTATTCCATGTCCAGCAGCTGTTTCTTCAGCTCTGTCATCTTATCACGCAGCTCTGCCGCTGCCTCGAAGTTCAATTCTGCTGCCGCTTTGCGCATCTGCTTGGTTACTTCTCCCACCAGCTTCTCCAGTTCTGCCTTGCTCATGGACTCCGGATCCTTCTCGATCTGCATTTCTGCAGATGCTGCTTTTCTGGAAATCGTAATCAAATCTCTGACCGCCTTATGAATGGACTGCGGCGTAATACCATGTTCTTTATTATACTTCATCTGGATACTGCGCCTGCGTTCCGTCTCATCTATCGCCTTCCGCATAGAATCCGTAATCGTATCTGCATACATGATTACATGGCCTTCGGAATTTCTCGCAGCACGTCCAATCGTCTGAATCAACGAAGTCTCTGAACGCAGGAATCCTTCTTTATCCGCATCCAGGATTACTACCAGCGAAATCTCCGGAATATCCAGTCCCTCACGCAAAAGGTTGATACCGACCAATACATCAAACACATCCAGACGCATATCACGCACGATTTCTGAACGCTCCAACGTATCAATATCTGAATGGAGATATTTGACCCGGATGCCGAGTTCCCGCATATAATCCGTCAGATCTTCTGCCATTCGCTTGGTCAGTGTCGTTACTAATATCTTATTCTTCTTATCTGTCTCTTTCTTAATCTCACCGATCAGATCGTCAATCTGTCCTTCTACCGGACGCACATCAATCTCCGGATCCAGCAGTCCCGTTGGACGAATCACCTGCTCCGTACGCAGAAGTTCATGTTCTTCCTCGTATTTGCCAGGCGTAGCAGACACAAACAGCACCTGGTTGATCTTACTTTCAAATTCATCAAAACTGAGCGGACGGTTATCCAGCGCAGACGGAAGACGGAAGCCATAATCCACAAGCGTCCTTTTTCTTGACTGGTCGCCGTGGTACATACCGCCCACCTGCGGCACTGTCATATGTGACTCATCAATCATCATAATAAAATCATCCGGAAAATAATCAATCAATGTATGCGGCGCCTGTCCCGGTGCAAGTCCGGTCAGATGTCTTGAATAGTTCTCAATGCCGGAACAGAAACCTGTCTCTCGCATCATTTCGATATCAAAATTCGTACGTTCCGCAATCCTCTGTGCTTCCAGCAGCTTATCCTCGCCCTTAAAATAGCGCACCTGCTGTTCCAGCTCCGCTTCAATCGCCGAGATCGCACGCTCCATATTCTCCTTAGATACTACATAGTGAGAAGCCGGGAATATCGCAATATGCTTCAGATCTCGCTTGATCTCCCCAGTCAGCACATCTACTTCCGTAATCCGATCCACTTCATCTCCGAAGAATTCCACGCGGACTGCCAGTTCTCCTGATCCTGCCGGAAATATCTCTACCACATCTCCATGCACCCGGAATGTACCACGATGGAAGTCCATCTCATTGCGGGTATACTGAATATCGATCAACTTACGGATCATCTCATCCCGGTCTTTCTCCATGCCCGGGCGTAGAGAAATTACCATGTCCTTATAGTCAATCGGCGAACCAAGACCGTAGATACAGGATACACTGGCTACAATAATTACATCCCGCCGCTCCGACAACGCTGCTGTTGCTGAATGGCGCAGCTTATCAATCTCATCATTGATAGCCGAATCCTTCGCGATATAAGTATCGGATGATGGAACATAAGCCTCCGGTTGGTAGTAGTCATAATAGGAGACAAAATATTCGACTGCGTTATCGGGGAACATCTCCCTGAACTCTCCGTACAACTGAGCCGCTAACGTCTTATTATGAGCGATGACAAGTGTCGGCTTCTGTAATTGCTGAATCACATTTGCCATCGTAAAAGTCTTTCCAGAACCCGTAACCCCTAGTAAAGTCTGGCATTGATTGCCTTCCTTGAACCCTCTTACAAGCTCTGCAATCGCCTGTGGCTGGTCTCCGGTTGGCTTATATGGAGCCTTTAATTTGAACTCATTCATGGTAAATTCCTCCATTTGTGACTTTTATTACGACCAATATCAGCCAAAAATTCGTAATCAGATTCGTAACGAAATGCCTATTTTTGTCTCGAATAGAGGTCATTTTTGTCTCGTTACGAATAAAAGTCACAAAATTCATTTTTGCGGATAAAACAGCACCTAGAAATACCTGATAATACCAGGCTCTGGTTCTGTCATATTTTTTACTGTTTTTTCTTGTAACAGTCCCTATTATATCAGACATTTTTTTGAAAGTATATAGATGAAGGCAAGAAAAAAGTACAAATGTTCGATTCTCATTTGTACTTTTTTCTATCACTACTATTCTATTTTTCATCATGCTGCGTGGAAATATTCTTCTATAATCAAGTCAATTTCTACTGTGTCTGAATAATCGTAATACTGGCTTTCCTGCTCTTTTGGGATAACTGACTCTATAAACGGTTCCAGTACGTCCAGACAATCTTCTATGATTTCCTGTGTATCTCCATACACATCTACAGATATGATTTCCTTTGCATGTCCTAGCAAATGAGAAACGCCCTTTGAATTAAAGCTGTTCTTCAGCAAAATAGTTGCATAGGTATTTCTTAACTGGTGAAAATGAATATCAGGCAAATCTAAAGATTTCAGTAAGTCTTTATAATATTTATGATGATAGCACTTGCTCCTCGGATTCCCATACGTAGAACAACAAATATAATTCCAGTCCCGGAACTCTTTTGGTCTGCGTCTGCGGTTCTTCTCATAAGTTTTCCGTTCTTCCAGAATTGCTTCAAATACATAATCCGGTATTGGCAGTTCACGCACACCTGCAGGTGTCTTTGTTTTCAGTTCCTGCTTTGTCAGCATTTTCGGTGCACAATCTTCTGCCTTGCTGTTCGGCTTCTTTCCCAACTGACGCTCCACTTTTAATGTCCTGTGGATATAATCTACATCACTGTATTTTAATCCGTTAATTTCGCTTCGTCTAAGTCCCATCAGTACAGCAAATAAAATCTGCATGTGAATCGGTGTCTCTTTGCTTGCCTCGATCAGCCGAAGTACCTGTGGAAGCGTTAATGTTTTCTTCTCGTCAATTTTCAGCACATGATACTCTGCTTTTTTTACTTTCTTCGGTAAGTTAATATCCTTTGCCGGATTCATTGCCAGTACATTCTTACTCAATGCATAGTCCAAAGACGTTTTCATAATTGTACGGGTAATTTTTGCAACTGATTCATACTTCTCTGCAACAGAATTATATAATTTCCTGATATACCCCTGATTTAATGTAGACATATACATTTTTCCAATCTGCGGAATAATATAATTCCTGATTGCATTTCTATATGACATATAGGTTCCATCTGACACTCTTGGTCGCATAATATCCTCCAACCAGAAATTCAGATAGTCCTCTACCCGGATTTTCCCATATACAATATAGGTTCCGGTATGTAGCTGTCCGATCACCTCGTCACGATACGCATTGGCTTCTTTTTTGGTCTTGAATCCCGCATGTTGCTGTGTCTTTGTACTTTCATCTGCAAATGTCAGCAACACACGGAATCCATATCCATTTTTTATAGTTGTCACTGAATAGACCTTATACTCTACATATCTCTTAAAATCAAAGGTCTTATGCATGACTATCCCTCCGTTCCCGTTCGTTCTGGTACAAATGTATTATTCACAAATGCAATAATCTTATCCTGCTCATCCATAATCTCACAATAGTATTCATAGGTTGTATGAACGGAACTATGTCCTAACAGACCAGATATTTTAAACAGAGGAACTCCTAGCTCGATCAAAATGGTCGCAAACATGTGTCTGAGTCCATGTACAGTAATATTGGGCAATCCATTTCTTTTACAGATTTTTGTGAGTGCCTGATTCATTGCTGTCAACGAACGTGGTTCGCCGTTTTCCTGACAAGATACATAATCATAATCCTTGTACGCTACTCCCATATCCGCTTTACGCTTATCAATTAACTGTTGTCTGCGTTTAACTTCCCGCATCACCACTTTCGGAACTCTTAATATCCGGTAACTGTTCTCAGTCTTTGGATTCCGTTCGATAACAGCATATTCCGTAATCTTAAATTCCTGTTCTTTTACTTTAAGATTTCCGACAATCTGTCTGCTGATTCTTACTGTCTGCTTTTCAAAATCAAAGTCCTGAAATTTCAATCCAAGGATTTCTCCTTTTCGTAATCCACAAAAAAGTCCCAGTAAAATCTCCAGATACCAGGGATTCTTACTTGCCGCTTCAAGTAAAACTTTCAACTTTTCTTTACTCAATACTCTTACTTTCGGTTTTGGTCTTGGATACGGTTTTGTTTCAGGCATCGGGTTATAATTTATAAATTTATCTCTGACTGCATCTTTCATGGCAATGCTCAAAATTTCCCGACCTTTATTTCCTGCTGAAGGACAGATTTTTGCAACACGTTCCAGTAGAGTATCAAGATACTCTACTGAAATATATTTTAATTTGATATCTGCTTCCATACTTGGAAGAATCAGATTATATAAGGTATATGCTCCAACCATTCTCGTGGTTGTCTCAATTCTGGAACTGAAAATATTTTCAAACCAGTATTGCAGATAATCTCCCAACATAATATCTGTTGTTTTCATTCTTGCAATCTGAAGATCTCTCTGCTGTTTCTGGTATCTCTTTTCATATTCCCAGTAACTTTTCTCTGCTTCTTCCGGTGTTTTAAAGCCACCCTTTTTTCCGTATTTTGTAGTTAAATCGTCCTGCAGCTCTTTGGTTCTGTGATACCATGATTTCCCCTCAAAGAAAACAACACGATTTTCTTCCTGTGTTGTATCCTGCCGGATTTCTTTCTCATTCATTAGTCTCTCACTCTTTCCTCATCTCCAAATAACCACTGGTCAAACGAATGGCATGGGATACGATAGGAATCACCAATTTTGATGACACGAAACGGTCCTTTCTTATCATATACTTCTTTTACAAACGCATACGTTTTTGAGCGTCCCATTCCCAATACTTCCTGAATCTCTGGTACTTTATATACTCTTTTTTCATTATCTATTACTGCCATGACGTTTCCTCCTCGTCTTAATCTTTGCAATTTACTATCGATAGTTTTTAGCTATGTAACATCAAAAACATTACACTACCAAAATATCCATTTTCGTCTTAAACGTCCATTGTGCGAATTTTCAAATCGCATACTTGACATTTTCTGTTTGTTTACTCTTTTTTCTTTCCTATATAATAGTCATATCCATTCCGTACATTGCAAAACATACATAATTCCTTATATCGCTGCTCCGGATTCACCCGCCGGATATAATGTCCCGGCACATCATAAAAATTGCCTGCACATACTCTGCACAGGCTCACTACTAACGGTTTTTCAATTACTCTCGGTATTCCGGTACTTTTTCGGATTGCTTTATTGATTTTCTCCATTTCAGTCCGATCTAAAGTACACACATAGTTTTCTAAGCGTCCTTTATCTAAAGTTCTAAGTTGCTCCAACAACACTACAGAATCCTTTTCTAAACCTTCAATTTCCGGAACTGCAATGTGTGTCGGCAGTTTCATTTTTTCTTTACTTGTAATAGCCGCCACGATTACTGTCGGACTGTATTGATTTCCTATGTTATTCTGGATTACCAATACCGGACGATAACCTCCCTGCTCACTTCCAAATACAGGATCAAGGTCTGCGTGATAAATATCTCCTCGCCTGACTTTCTTATCTTCCATCTTTGCTTTGTCTCCTCTCACATCTCCGTCTGTTGCTACGTTCACAACCTGACACAGTCATTTTCTATCTTTCTTTGAGTATGTAAGATACAAGCCTATTTGTCCCTGACACCCCGACTTGTAATTGGGAAATCATCAGACGGCTGACTGCTAATCAGCTCCACAGGATTTTATCTAAAATAAATATATGGGATTGAGATTTTTCCTCTCCAGGGGTCTCCTGAAGCTGCCCTCACTGGTTGCGGCATCATAGAGAATATCTGATACACGACTTTATGACCGGACAGGAGTATCATTATGCCTGTTGTCTGTCATCGCCCTGCCAGAAGCAATCTGACAGTTAGAACCCGATATTTTCCGCTCAGCCGATAGAACAATACAAACAGAAACCAAAAGGAAGTATACGGGTGGGATTTCGCTGTCTTTGCTCAAACGATGTCATGGCGTATCGATTCATGTAGCTTACGCTCATCACGATAACAACAGGAATGTGCCTGATGAATGTATATGAACTTGTCAAGGTTCGCCCTGTTTATGTATCTCGTGTAAAGAGAAAACAGATGGAGTAATTCTCTCTCCACCTGTTTCCCATTTTTCAGGCTAAAAATAGCCTATAAATTTTATTTTTCTAATTCTTTTTTTAATTTCTGTAACGCCTGGTCAATAGAACGCTTTACAGGCATTTTTGTACAACCCTCGATTACTGCAATCTGGTCGTATGTCATATCTTCAAAAAAATATAAAAGAACTCTTCTTTTCTGCACCTCTGTCAGCTTCTGAATTGCTCTATGTAACGCATCTATTTCCATATTCCTCAGTACAATATCCTCTACCGATTCTGTGGTCTGATTTGATGCGTTATCTCTGCGTATGTCAGTCACTTCAGAATGCTCGATATACTTGTCCCACTTGTGCAGATAAGAAATATCTCTTAATTCAAAACTGCTGAATTCTTCATACAATTCTTTAGAAATTTTCATTTTCTGCAATTTCTTCTCACCATCTTTAAATTCAATGTAATAATATCCGTTCAATTCACATATACTATATGGATTGTATTTATCTTTTCTTCTTTTCGGGTGTCTTCCCTCCATGTCGTTTCCTCCGATCTGATTTTTTGTAGTTGAAAATCAAATCGGTACATGGCGGTGACCGACTATGTAATTCGCAAGCCTTAGTCTCGAAAAATGTCGAATAACAAAAAAATGCTGCAACCTCGTCGATTACAGCACTTCTTTTCCTCTTACTCTTTTGTTTTTTTAAGGACCTCCATTGATGCAAATATTAGCCATGAGCAAAACTCCACATATTCAGTATTTATGCGGGTTTGCGAGGCATGGCATCCTCTTTTATCACTCCAAATTTATAGTAACAATCAACTCCAAATGGTATAATTAAGTTGTCAAAATCAATTCACCGAAAGGAGCTGATTGTTATCTATCGTCAAGAAATTTTGAAAGACATCCGTCTTTTCACTTCACAACCAGTTGCAAAGTTTTATGATTCACTTTTTCTGAATCTCGATTTATCCTTTGTTCCAGAATACCCAAAACACGGACGAAAAGGCTTTTCCAGTCACGCTATGATTTGTGCGTTTATCGTTATGAAATGCGAAGGCTTTTCCATGATCACTGATCTTGTTGATTATCTTAATAACAACCTTCTCATCGCTCATTACTGTGGCTTTGATATTTCTGCTCCGTTACCTTCTTACTGGACTTTTGACCGCTTCCTGAAACAGATTGATAACGATATGCTTTCATCTATTATGAAATCTCAAGTCCTTTATCTTTCGAAACAAGGTATTGTTGATACATCTTTTATTGGTTTGGATTCAACACCAGTTGCTGCAAACACTTCTCAAAATAATCCTAAATCTTTTTTATCTAACAAATTTAAGCCTAATAACCAACCCAAAGCAGATGCAGATTGCAAGCTTGGCGTACATACTGCTTCTAACCAAACAGATGAGAAAAAATATGCGTTCTACTGGGGTTACAAAAATCATGTTCTTGTTGACTGTATTTCTGGTCTTCCCATTTATGAACTGACCACTACTGCTAATGTCTATGATTCCACTGTTGCACTTGACATTCTTGCCGAAACGCATACCTTTCTGTCTATAACCGAATGTACTTTCCTTGCTGATAAAGGCTATGATGTCAAAAACATCTACAATCAGGTTAAGGATCTTTACAATGGAGAATGCATCATTCCATTAAATAAACGTAATACCAAAAATCCGAAACTACTTTCTCAAGGGAATCCCATTTGTGAAGCAGGACTTGCCATGTGGAAAGATGGTAAGTTTTCCGATCGTGGTCGTACCCGCCAAAAGTTTTGTTGCCCTCTAAAGTCAAGTAAAAATACCGTTTGCCCATGCCATCACAAAAATTTCTATAATGGTAAAAAACATCGTGGCTGCACAAAATACCTTACCATTCCTGATGATTTAAGACTTTCCATTGATAGGGACAGCAAATATTTTAAAAGTAATTATTCACTCCGCACAGAATGTGAACGCTATAATTCACGTTTTAAAAATACTGGTCAGGAGCGGATGTGGGTAAGAAATAAAGCGTCTGTTACAAACTTAAACACACTTGCCCATATCAGTTTACTGGCCGTTGCAGTTGCTGCAACCACCAGCCATTCCGGTCAGTCTTATCGCAAACTGAAAGCTGTAAAACGAATTGCATGATCCAAAAACTCTCATAGTCTGATTTCGTAAGTTTTGGACTTACGTTAGCTTTGCTATGCCATAAAATCACAACTTCAAACTTAATGGCGCTAACTGCCAAGTTCTACTTTGGAATCAATGTATTTTGCTCATCTCTAGCAAATATAACTCTTCTCCTTGTCATGCCTTACTAAAACACCACAAAAAGAAGTATATAGAAAAAGACTGTCAGAACTGTGTAATGTAACAGTCATCTGCCAGTCACTTTTCGCATAATTCGACATTTTTCTACATTTTGCTTAATGTATGCCTATATCTAAATAATATCCCACCTTTCGTATACTCTGAATAATCTTTGCAGCCTCCGGTTCTGTCTTTTCCAGTTTTTTGCGGAGTCTGCGTACAAAACACCAGATCATGTTGGCAGAGTCATCTCCATACGGTTCTTTCCATAACTTTTCAAAGATAATCTCATGGGTAACTACCTGTCTGGAGGAATCTGCCAGCAGATACAGGAATGCCTTTTCTCTTTCATTTAAGGTTGTAAGCTCACGCTCTCCCCAGTAAACAGTATGATAACGCCAGTCGATCAGCAGTTTTCCCTTTTGTATCATCTCCTGCTTTTCTCTTTTTCTTCCGGTGTTCCATGCGGTGTCAGAACGCCTGAGCAATGCATACAGGTACGTGTTGATCAGGCTGACCGAAGGATGCGGAAATACCAGGTCTGCACCCCATTCGATATACTTCTTTACCGCCTGAATCCCCGGTATCACGACAATAATCGGAGCCCTGCTGTACTGCCGGACTTCCCATATCAGTCTGCCCAGTTTTCCATTCTCTTTTCTCACAAGCATCAATACTGCGTCATAGACCGCTATGGTATGGAATTTTTCAAACACATCCAGATTAACGGTCGTACATTCCCACTCATTTTTTAACCCTTCACAAAGTTGACTCCACTTATCTACCTCATCCGCAGCAATCAATACTTTTTTCATTTGTATCCCTTTTCTTATGTTACTTCATTTTTAAAGCAGAAAAGGCA
>CAVAVU010000028.1:0-4985 GCA_963592205.1 bacterium | reverse complement strand
CGTTTAACGGATTCTCTTCCTTCATCTTCCGTACCAATTCTTGAATCTTTTTATAAGATTCTTCGCTGATTGTATGTTCCATCCGACATGCATCATGACTTGCTATTTCCGAAGATACTCCTATCCGTCGTAAAAATTCTTCTAAAAGTACATGCCTTGCATAGATTTTTTTTGCAATCTTTCTTCCTTCTTCTGTCAGTTCAATGCTGCCATATCGGTCTCTTATTACATATCCATCTGCCAGCAGTCCACGTATTGCAACTGAAACACTTGCTTTGGAATAGTTCAGATAATCACTAAGCATAGAATTACGAACATATCCTTTCTGACGTTTCAGTACATACGTCGCTTCTAGATAATCTTCTTTGGATTCTCCAATTTTCATATACTACTTTATCCCCTTTTGGAAAGTATTTCTTCTGCATTCCTGCTGTTAAGAAATTCTGCCGTTCTCCATTTCATATACCACATCTGCCACGTTCATTGTGGATACTCTGTGGGATACCAGGACAACTGTTTTCTTCTCAGCCGATTCTTTCAATGATTTTAAGATAATTCCCTCATTTAAAGAGTCGAGGTTCGATGTAGGCTCATCGAGCAGGATGAGCGGGCATTCATGGAGAAATGCTCTTGCAATTCCGATTCTCTGTTTCTCACCGCCAGATAATGTATCACCCAGTTCTCCGACTTCTGTATCATATCCTTTCGGAAGTGTCATAATGAAATCGTGGATAGACGCTTTCTTTGCGGCTTCCATAATCTCTTCTCTGGATGCTCCCGGCTTTGCGATTGCGATGTTATTTGCAATCGAATCATGGAACAGGTGCGTTTCCTGTGTGACATAACTTTCCATATCTCTTAAATGCTTGGTTGGAATCTTGCGGACATCTGTACCGTCTACCGATACACTTCCATCCTGCACATCCCAGAACCGCATCAACAGTTTTAAGAGTGTAGATTTTCCGGAACCACTCGCACCATGAATCCCTGTGATCTTACCCGGCTGTAATTTTAATGAATAGTTATCTAAAATTACCTCATTATCGTAAGCAAATGTTACGTTCTCTGCCTCTGCTCCTGTAAATTCACGTTCTTTGCTCTCTACACCGGAAGTTTCCACATCACCCGGAATCTCTTCCACAAGCGGTGTTTCTTCCAGAAGGGAAAGGACACGTTCCCCACTTGCCAGTGTCTGGTTCAGATTGTTAGACAAGCTTGATAATGCCACTACCGGTCCGAAAGAACCCATCATTGCGATGGTACAGGTTAAGATTCCCTCGAATCCCATCTCGCCTTTTGCATACAGCCAGATCGTCAGTGCCAACATTCCAAAGGATGCAAGCAGGATAACCATGTTTGTAAATGAACGCTGTGAGCCTTCCATCTTACTTAATGACTCCTGCATTCCTGCAAGGTTTTTAGAACGCTCTGTCATCTGCTCTTTTCTCTTTTCACCCTGTCCGTACTGGATGGTCTCGTCCAGTCCACGTAAGGAATCCAGAACAAAACTGTTCAGTTCTCCGAAGTTTGTTCGAAATTCCATTCCTTTCTGACTGCCACGTTTTCCATTCCACATCGGGATGGCTACTCCGACAATCAGATAAGCTGCCAGTGCAAGCACGCCTGCTAACCAGTGATATCTTCCAATAAAAATCACCATAATAATCGATGTCAGTGTTGCAATGGCAATCGGGGAAATGGTATGTGCATAGAACACTTCCAGTAATTCAATATCCGTTGTAATAATAGAGATCAGATTTCCCTTATCCCGTCCTTCCAGTTTTGCCGGGCAGAGTTTTCTCAGTGCCGCAAACACTTTGTGGCGGATGATTGCCAGCAGTTTAAATGCGATAAAATGATTACAATACTGTTCCACATAATGCAGGATTCCACGAAGCACTGCAATTACGATCATGACTGTGATAATGGTTTTCACCGGGGTAAATACTAACCACATATTGTCCACCGGAACAATCATTCCGGTTACCCCTGTCAGAAGTCCATGCACGATAACCTGTCCTGCCAGTATTGTCAGGAAGATTGCACACAAATAACCAAATGTTCCAAGGATAATTGCTGCCAGCATGATATGGAGCAGGGGTTTTACCAGACCAATCAGACTTCCCATAATCTGGATGGCACTTCTGCGTTTTGTTGTATTTGTATTTTCACTCATTATGCCACTCCTCCTTTTCCATAGTTTTCCAGTGCCATCTGGCTTTCATACAGATGTCTGTACGCACCATTCTGGCTCATCAGTTCGTCATGCTTTCCGCTTTCTTTGATTTCTCCGTCTTTTAAGAAATAAATCTTGTCAGACTTCACAACATTTGCCAGTCTGTGGGAAATCAGAAGCACCGTCTTTGTCTTTGCCAGTTCGTGAATCACGTTCATGATCAGTTCTTCACTTTCCACATCGATATTAGATGCCGCTTCATCGAAGATATAAACCGCACTGTCTGTCCGAAGCAATGCTCTGGCAATCACCAGTCTCTGGCACTGACCGCCAGACAGGTTGCTTGCTTTTTCCAGCAACTGTGTCTGTAAGCCATCCTGTGTCTGTAAGAACCCTAAGAGATTGACTTTCTGAAGGACAGCTTCCATCTCTTCTTTCGTTGCGTCCGGTTTTGCCATCTTCAGATTTTCTTCTACTGTACCTTTGAACAGGTAGCTGTTATGGCGAACCAGAACAACCCTCTGCATCAGATTTGTTTCATTCACTTCATTAAGCGGTACACCACCGATGGTAATTTCTCCGTTATATCCCCGGTTCTTTGCTGCAAGGATTCCGGCAATCGTACTCTTACCACATCCAGATTCACCAACCAGTGATACAAAACTTCCTGCCGGGAGATTTAAGTTGATTCCTTTTAAAATCTCTCTGTCCTCTTCATAAGAAAAATGCACATCTTTTAATGTAACATCTAACGCTCCGTCCGGCAGTGTTTTTTCTCCGGTCTGTGGCTCCGGCAGATCTAAAATCTTGAAAATCTTATCACTAGCTGCCATGCCGTTCATCGCGATATGGAAGAATGAACCAAGAAGTCTAAGCGGCAGGAAAAACTCGCTGGCAAGCAAAACAATACATAACGTTCCTGCCACACTGATATTTCCCTTTAAGAATTCGGACACCGCAACTGCCATACCGATCGCTGCTCCACCATACGCCACAATATCCATCACACTGGTGGAATTGAGCTGCATGGTCAGCACCTTCATCGTAATCCTGCGGAAATTCTGGGATTCCACATCCATCTCGTCTGCTTTCTGCTGGTCTGCCTGATAAATCTTCAGTGTGGTAAGTCCCTGTAAATTCTCAAGGAATGAATCTCCCAGTCCGGTATAGATGCTCCAATACTTATTCAGTAATTTCTTTGCAATCTTCTGTACCACTACGATAGAAATCGGAATCAGCGGTACACAGATCAGCAGGATGACACTCGCTTTCAGACTCACTCTGCAAAGAATGATAAATAAGGTCAGCGGTGCGATCAGGCTGTAAAATAACTGTGGAAGATATTTTCCAAAGTATGTCTCCAACTGCTCGACACCTTCGGTTGACACCTGTACGACTTCTGAAGAGGATACCTGCTCACTGTAGGAAGCTCCCAGTTTCAACATTTTCTCATAAATCTTTTCACGCAGAATCCGCTTTACATCCACACACGCCAGATAGGAAGACCTTGCTCCCATCCGTTCGCATACAAACCGGATCACCACAACCAGGACTAAAATCAGTATCGTCCGCTCAATGATCGGTACGGTTACTGCCCGGTACACTACCCGTTCCAGTAAATCTGCAATAGAAAAGACTGCCAACACTTGCGACAGGAGAGCTGCCCACTGCCACAAAATCGTATACACGATATACTTTTTTGCGTGGGACAACAGCCCCACCAGTCTTGTTTTAATCATAGTTTATCTTACCTTTTTGTTTATTTTTCGGTTTCTTTTCTGAGCTTTATTCTGCTTCTGCACCATCCGGTAATTCTTCTCCCGGTTTTAAAGTTTTCACTCTCAGGAAGAAGTATAACAGGTGGCATACCCACACGATTGCGATACAGATTCTTCCGATTGGTACATTCTTCATGCAGATAAAGCCGATTGCCATGACTACCGTTACCATTCCGATAATCTTGCATTTTGTTCCCATTGTCATGGCTCTTTTCTGAACAAAACTGTCCAGATGTTTCTTATATAAATTTGTTCCTACGAACCAGTCGTGCAGTTTCTTAGAACTCTTTGCAAAGCAAAACAGTGTTGCCATATAAAACGGAACGGTTGGCAGGATAGGAAGTACAATTCCTATCGTACCAAGTCCCAGACAAAGAAATCCAAGCACGATCCATACTACTTTTAAAGGATTTTTCATCTTCTTTCTGTTCTCCTGTGGGAGTTTCCCTCCCCTTTATTTCTTGTCGTTCTGCTACTATTTTCTTCTTACACCGCCAGTACGAACTTCTGTCCATCAACCCTTGTCACACCAAGTTCGATTCCATACAGCTCCCGGATGCTCTCTTCCGTAATCACTTCTTCCGGCTCACCTTCCACCAGCACTTTTCCATCTTTCATACCGATGACATTATCTGAATATGCGATTGCCTGATTGATGTCGTGCAGTACCATGATGATGGTTATTCCAAATTCCTGATTGAGTTTTTTCACCAGTTGCAGGATTTCAATCTGATACCTGATATCCAAATAGGTAGTCGGCTCATCAAGGAACAGCGTCTTTGTTCCCTGACAAAGTGCCATTGCAATCCATACACGCTGACGCTGTCCACCGGAGAGTCTTGATACTTCCCTGTCACGATATTCTGTCAGATTGGTTACTTCCAATGCCCACTGGATCATACGCTCATCTTCAGCACTGTCTCCCTGCATCATCTTTTTATGTGGGGTTCTTCCGAATGCGACCAGATTCTCAACGGTGATATCGTCTGATGCACTGTTATACTGCTGAACAATCGCAACCTTTCTGGCAA
>CAVAVU010000027.1:0-8463 GCA_963592205.1 bacterium | reverse complement strand
TATGTGGGACATTTTCCCTTGTGGTATATTAGGACATTATCACAAATGGCTCATAGATTTCCGCTTAAAACGGTTAAAAATGTTGACAATTCGCCGGAATTCGCATAAGATATTATCTATATGAGAAAGACGCAGAACGAAGAGAGTAAGAAATGACGGAACTGTCAGAGAGGGATTGTCACCGGCTGTAAGCAGTCCTGAGGGAAGTGTTTCTGAAGTGCATTCGGGAGTCGGTCTGGTGAACCACTGTCAGCAGGACAGAGTATTAGCCGGGCACGTAAGGCGCACGTTACGCGTACAGGAGTGGAGGATCAGACAGATACAGCAGTGTCAGGAGTCAGGTTCTCTATAAGAGTGGAACCGCGGAGTTGAGCTCCGTCTCTTTTATAAGAGACGGAGCTTTTTATTACGTTCAGAGCCAGACCGAATCACAAAATGGTTCTGAACAGATATAATAACATGCGGACTGCTCTTAAGTGTGAATGAAAAGGAGAGAATTGTATGGGAGCGTTATCCTATATACGGGAAGAGATTAATGTGATCAGAGAGAGGGATCCTGCGATCAAGTCCAATATGGAAGTGTTTCTTTATCCGAGCTTTAAAGTAATATTGAATTACCGGATTGCACATAAGCTATATCTTGGTAAGCATTATTTCCTGGCGAGATGGATCTCGCAGAGGGCTGCCAGAAAGACCGGCATTGAGATCCATCCGGGAGCAAAGATTGGCAAGGGATTATTTATTGACCACGGAAGCGGTGTGATCATCGGCGAGACGGCAGAACTTGGCGATAATGTGACGCTGTATCAGGGAGTAACCCTTGGCGGTACCGGCAAGGAACAGGGCAAGCGTCATCCTACGTTGAAGGACAATGTTATGGTCAGTGCCGGAGCAAAGGTGCTTGGATCATTTACCATAGGGGAGAATTCCAAGATCGGAGCAGGATCTGTGGTGCTGAATGAAGTGCCGCCGAACTGTACCGTAGTCGGCGTTCCGGGACGTATCGTGAAGATGGGTAATCTCAAGATCCCGAGAGCCGATATGGATCAGGTGCATCTGCCGGACCCGGTTACCAGCGATATCAGCCAGCTGCAGCGGGATAACATTATGCTGAAAGAACGAATCAGTGAACTGGAAAAAGAACTGAGAAAGAATAATAAAGCAAAAAAGGAGAAAAACAATGAGACTGTATAATACCATGACCAAGAGAAAAGAAGAATTTGTACCGGTCGAAGAGGGCAAGGTAAAAATGTATGTCTGCGGACCAACCGTATACAACTTTATTCACATCGGTAATGCAAGACCGATGATCGTGTTCGACACTGTGCGCAGATATTTTGAATATAAAGGATACGATGTGAACTATGTATCCAACTTTACAGACGTAGATGATAAGATTATCAAGAAAGCCATCGAAGAAGGTGTGCCGGCAGAAGAGATTTCGCAGCGTTATATTGCAGAGTGCAAGAAGGATATGGATGGCATGAATATTGAGCCTGCTACGACCAATCCACTGGCTACACAGGAGATTGACGGCATGATCGAGATGATCAGTACACTGATCGAGAAAGGTTATGCATACGAAAAGAACGGAACCGTATATTTCCGTACCAGACAGTTTAAGGATTACGGTAAATTATCTCATAAGAATCTGGATGATCTTCGTTCAGGTAACCGTGCACTGCTGGTAAGCGGTGAGGATGAGAAGGAAGATCCATTGGATTTCGTACTGTGGAAGCCAAAGAAAGAGGGAGAGCCTGCATGGAAGTCGCCATGGAGCGACGGACGTCCGGGATGGCATATCGAGTGCTCTGTAATGTCTAAGAAATACTTAGGCGAGCAGATCGACATTCACGCCGGTGGCGAAGACCTGGTATTCCCACATCATGAGAACGAGATCGCACAGAGCGAGGCATGCAACGGTAAAGAATTTGCCAAATACTGGATGCACAATGCATTTCTGAACATTGATAACCACAAGATGAGTAAATCTCTCGGCAACTTCCGCACTGTCCGTGAGATCAGCGAGCAGTATGATCTGCAGGTACTGCGTTTCTTCATGCTGAGCGCACATTACAGAAGCCCGCTGAACTTCAGTGCCGAGCTGATGGAAGCGTCTAAGAATGGTCTGGAGCGTATTCTGAATGCAGCTGATAACCTCCGCTACATGATGGAACAGGCAAAAGAAGAATCCATGACGGATGCCGAGAAAGAGAATCTGGCTAAGACAAACGAATTTGTTACTGCATTTGAAAATGCAATGGAAGACGACTTTAATACAGCAGATGCAATTGCAGCTATCTTTGACCTGGTAAAATTTGCCAATACGACAGCCACAGCAGAAGGCTCTAAGGAATATGCAAAGGCACTGTATGATCTGCTTGTGAAGCTTGCAGATGTGCTGGGACTGATTGTTGACAAAAAGGAAGAAATCCTGGATGATGAGATTGAAGAACTGATCGCAGAGCGTCAGGCTGCAAGAAAAGAGAAGAATTTTGCAAGAGCTGATGAGATCCGTGATGAGCTGGCAGCAAAGGGAATCGTACTTCTGGATACCAGAGAAGGAGTAAAATGGAAAAAAGCATAAAGTGGGATTTTGATACTTGTATGCAGGAAATGTTTCAGATGCAGGAGGTGAAGGCAGAGACCTATTCACCTCTTGCATTGGCATATATCGGAGACTGCATATTTGATCTTGTGATTAAGAACCTGGTGCTGAACCGGGGCAATAAACAGGTGAAGAAGCTTCATAAAGAGACGAGTCAGATCGTACAGGCATCCAGTCAGTCGAAAATGATGCGGGTGCTGCAGGAAGAACTGACAGAGGAAGAGCATCAGATCTATAAGCGCGGACGTAATTCCAAGACGATCAGTCCGGCGAAGAACCAGTCAGTGACAGATTACAGACGGGCAACAGGATTTGAGGCGCTGATGGGGTATCTTTATCTGGAACACAGATATGAGAGAATGCTGGAACTGATCAAAATGGGACTGGACAGTCTGGATATCAATGAGGAGCAGTCATGAAAGAAATGAATGAGAATTATGAAGAGAGTAAGAGTCTCGTAATAGAAGGAAGAAATGCGGTGTTGGAAGCACTCCGTTCTGGCAAGCCGATGGATAAGCTGTATGTGCTGGATGGCTGTCAGGACGGTCCGGTGCGTACGATCGTGCGTGAGGCGAAAAAACACGACGTGATTCTGCAGTTTGTTACGAAGGAACGTCTGAATCAGTTGTCAGAGACCGGAAAGCATCAGGGCGTGATCGCTCATGCGGCAGCTTATGAGTATGCACAGGTTGAGGATATGCTGGAGCTTGCAAAGAGCCGTGGCGAGGATCCATTTATTTTTCTGTTGGATAATATTGAAGATCCGCACAATCTGGGCGCGATTATCCGTACTGCTAATCTGGCGGGGGCGCATGGTGTGATCATTCCGAAGCGCAGAGCTGTAGGACTTACCGCAACGGTAGCACGTACATCCGCAGGGGCACTGAATTATACACCGGTTGCCCGCGTGACCAATCTGAAGAAGACGGTAGAAGAGCTGAAAAAACAGGGATTGTGGTTCGTGTGTGCCGATATGGATGGCACCGTGATGTATGATCTGGATCTGAAAGGACCGATCGGGCTTGTGATCGGCAATGAGGGCGAAGGCGTCAGCCGACTGATGAAGGAAAACTGTGATTTCGTTGCAGGGATACCGATGAAGGGCGATATTGATTCCCTGAATGCGTCAGTGGCAGCAGGTGTGCTGGCCTATGAGATCGTCAGACAGAGACTGGGATAAAGACGAATAAGACTTGAAATAAGAACAGGAGCAGTTATGGGCACGTCAAACTATGAGATACTGACAGATGAGCAGTTGATCCGTAATCTTCGTGGCGGTGATAAGAAGATTATGGATTATATCATGGAGAAGTATAAAAATGTAGTGCGCAAAGAAGCGAAAGCGATGTACCTGATCGGAGGGGAGAATGATGACCTGATCCAGGAAGGTATGATCGGTCTGTTTAAGGCGGTCCAGGATTACGATACAGAACAGGAAGTGTCATTTGGAAGTTTTGCCAGACTGTGCATCCGGAGACAGATGTACAGTGCGGCAAAGGCATCCGGTCGCAAGAAGCACATACCGCTTAATTCTTACGTGTCTCTCTACGAGGAATCGGAACAGGGCGGCAGAGAACGGGTGCTGGATACGATCGAAGCGAGTGTGGAGAGTAATCCGGAGCATGCGATGATCATGCAGGAATCCATGAACCGTATTGGTGAAAAGCTGGAAGAGAGTCTGAGTGACCTGGAGCGCAGAGTGTTGTATCTGCATTTGCTGGGGACAGATTATAAGACGATCGCGGGACTTCTGAAGAAGAGTCCGAAGACGATAGACAACGCATTACAGAGAATTAAAAGCAAAGCCGGGAAGATTCTGAATAAATAAGAATCTTCCCGGCTTCTTTTCCCTAAGCTGTTGAGCGGAATCGAACCGCCGACCTCCGCCTTACCAAGGCGACGCTCTACCGACTGAGCCACAACAGCACGCATAAGATATATTTCATATGCAACGTGATTAATATACAATATAAGACTATAGTTTGTCAATGGTAAATTTAAAAATATTGTATTGTGGGTTAACTGGAATTATGATAAGATAAAACACATGATGAGAAAAAATTGAGAAAGACAATGAGGAGGAAACCCATGGGAGAAGAAGTAGTTTCAAAGAATTTTATTGAACAGGAGATAGATAAGGATCTGGCAGAGGGCAAGTACACAGAAGTAGTCACCAGATTTCCGCCGGAGCCGAATGGTTATCTGCATATCGGACATGCCAAGTCTATCCTGCTTAATTCAGGACTGGCTAAGAAGTATCATGGAACATTCCATCTTCGATTTGATGATACCAATCCGATGAAAGAAGATACAGAATATGTAGAGTCTATTAAGACAGATGTAGAGTGGCTGGGAGCTGACTTCAAAGATCATCTGTATTTCGCTTCTGATTATTTTGATCAGATGTATGAATGTGCAGTGAAGCTGATCAAGAAGGGCAAGGCTTATGTTTGCGACCTCAGTGCTGATGAGATTCGCGAGTACCGAGGAACCCTGACGGAGCCGGGTAAGAACAGCCCATACAGAGACCGTAGTGTTGAAGAGAACCTGAAGTTATTCGAAGAGATGAAGAATGGTGCATATAAGGATGGAGAGAAGGTACTCCGTGCGAAGATCGATATGGCTTCACCGAATATCAACATGCGTGACCCGGTTATTTATCGTGTGGCTCATATGCATCATCACAATACCGGTGATAAATGGTGCATTTACCCGATGTATGACTTTGCTCATCCGATCGAGGATGCAATCGAGAAGATCACACACTCCATCTGTACACTGGAGTTTGAAGATCACAGACCACTGTATGACTGGGTAGTAAGAGAGTGCGAGTTTGATCCGGCACCGCGTCAGATCGAGTTTGCGAAGTTATATCTGACTAATGTGGTAACTGGTAAGCGTTACATTAAGAAGCTGGTACAGGACGGCGTCGTAGACGGATGGGATGATCCGAGACTGGTATCTATCGCGGCACTGAGAAGAAGAGGATTTACGCCGGAGTCACTGAAGATGTTCGTAGATCTGTGCGGTGTATCAAAGTCTCAGGGATCTGTAGATTACGCAATGCTTGAGTACTGTATCCGTGAAGATCTGAAGATGAAGCGCTCCCGTATGATGGCAGTGCTTGATCCGATCAAGCTGGTCATTGATAACTATCCGGAAGGCGAAGTAGAGTGGCTGGAAGCTGAGAACAACCTGGAGAATCCGGAGCTTGGCAAGAGAAAGATTCCGTTCTGCAAAGAACTCTATATCGAGCGTGATGATTTCATGATTGAGCCTCCGAAGAAGTATTTCCGTCTGTTCCCGGGCAATGAAGTGCGTCTGATGCAGGCATACTTTGTCAAATGTGTAAGCTATGAGACGGATGAGAATGGCAATGTGACCGTTGTACATTGTACGTATGATCCGGAGACGAAGAGTGGAAGCGGATTTACCGGACGTAAAGTTAAGGGTACGATCCACTGGGTAGCAGCACCCTATGCGAAACAGGCAGAAGTACGTCTGTATGAGAACCTGATCGATGAAGAGAAGGGTGTATATAATGAAGAGGACGGATCTATGAATATCAATCCGAATTCTCTGGAAGTAAGAAAGAACTGCTATGTAGAGCCGAATTTTGACGATGCAAAGGCATATGACAGCTTCCAGTTTGTAAGAAACGGATATTTCTGTATCGATGCAAAGGATTCAACACCGGATGCGCTGGTATTTAATCGTATCGTATCGCTGAAGAGTTCTTTCAAACTGCCTAAGAAATAAGAGAATTAATTTATGAATGAACTTACTATGACACTGGCGTCCCGTAATGGGACGCCTTTATACGAACAGATCTATTTATATATTAAAGAAAATATCGTGAGCGGGAAGTTCGCTTATCGTGAGAAGCTTCCGTCTACCAGAGCACTTGCGAAGCACTTGGAGGTCAGCAGAAGTACGGTAGATCTTGCGTATGAGCAGCTTCTGTCAGAAGGATACATTGAGTCGGAGCCTTATCGCGGATACTATGTGGCGCAGATTGAAGGACTGTATCAGATCCGGGAAGTGAAGAAGCAGCAGGAACCGGAAAAGCAGGAGGAGCAGAAAAACTGCCGATATGATTTTACGCCGAATGGTGTTGATCTGAAGAGTTTTCCGCATAATGCATGGAGAAAGCTTTCCAAGGAGATATTGCTGGACAATGAAGTGGAATTATTTCGTCTTGGTAATCCGCAGGGAGAACTGAGTTTCTGTAAGGTGATCTGTGATTACCTGTATCAGGCGCGTGGTGTGGAATGTGATCCGCGTCAGATCATAGTGGGAGCCGGTAATGATTATCTGCTGATGATGTTATGCTCTGTAATTGGAAGAGATCATGTAATCGCAGTGGAGAATCCGGCGTATAAGCAGGCTTACCGATTATTCTCCAGCCAGTCGTATCCGGTAGAACCTGTAGAGATGGACCGTTATGGTATGCGGGTGGACATGCTGCGGAAATCGTCGGCAGACATTGCGTATGTGACGCCATCCCATCAGTATCCGACCGGTATCGTGATGCCGATGAAGCGTAGGATTGAACTGCTCGGATGGGCGAATGAATCAGGTAACCGTTATATCATTGAGGATGATTATGACAGTGAGTTCCGGTATAAGGGCAAGCCGATCCCGGCACTGCAGGGAAGCGATGTGAATGGCAAGGTGATCTATCTTGGAACATTTTCCAAATCCATTGCGCCGGCGATTCGTATGAGCTACATGGTGCTGCCGGAAGAACTGGCAGCAGTGTATCATGAAAAATGTGGGTTCATCAGTTCAACGGTATCCAAAGTAGATCAGCTTATCGTACAGCATTTTATCGAAGAAGGATATTATGAGAGACATCTGAATAAGACGCGTGCGCTGTATAAGGGAAGGCATGATGTGCTGATCCGGGCACTGCAGGATATGAAGTTTGACTGTAAGATTGCCGGTGAATACGCGGGAGTGCATCTGCTGATGTCATTTGCGGAAGGCGTATCGGAACAGGAACTGATACAGAGAGCGGAAAGGGCAGGCGTGAAAGTGTATGGTCTGTCGGATTACTGCATCGGCGAGAACCACCGAAGTGCCACGATACTGCTGGGATATGCCAATCTGTCAGAAGATGAGATCCGGGAAGCGGCAGAGATATTAAAAGAAGCCTGGAAAGACATACCGGGTGTGGAAAATAAATAGCAGACATACAAAAAGATGCTGTCAGGGAATTGATATCAGATCCCGGGCAGCATCTTTTAAGTGCATAATTATTCGGCTTTTTCTTCCTCTGCTTCAGCAGTTTCTTCGGAAGCATCTGCTGTCTTTTCTTCAGCCTGTTCTTCTTTAGCCGGTGCCTCTTCGGACGTTTCAGCAGCTTCTTCGGCAGGCGCTTCCTCAGATGTCTCTTCCTCAGCTTTTTCTTCAGCAGTCTCATCTGCCTGTGGAGCAGTGTTCAGTGAAACATATTCACGTTCAGAAGATCCGGAATCTTCGGTGTCGAAATCGTCATCGAATTCATCCAGAAAATCATCAGAGTTATCATCTTTTTTAAGATAGTAAGCTACTCCTGCTGCAACAGCACCGCCGACAGCAGCAAGACCTAATGCACGTTTTAATAATTTTGACATGGGTGTGACTCCTTTCTAGTCTCTTCTGACATTTACGTCATATAATAAGTGTATTGTAATACTTTTTGACAAAAAAAGAAAGGCGTGGGATATAAAAATTTACTAAAATACCAGAGCTTGCCAGCGCAGGGAAAGATTTCTTGTGAAGCGTTTGGAAATGTGCTACACTCCCATCTTTGACAGTTAGAAAGATAAAAAATGGCTACAACCCCAGCAAACATGGGCTCTGTAGCCATT
>CAVAVU010000026.1:0-7101 GCA_963592205.1 bacterium | reverse complement strand
CAGTAACCAACTGCCGAATCTTGTGTTTAAATCAATGCGTTTTGCTCATCTCTAAAATAATATTGTTGATGTTAGTATGTTAGTTCGCTTATCCAAAGGCAGTTAGCCGCCGCCTACGAATGTTACGATTTCTAATGTGTCGCATTCAGTAAGCATTGTATCTGCAAAATGCGCCTTGGACAGAATCTGGTGATTCAGTTCTACGGCAACGCGACCGGTCGAATATTGATTGGTTTCCAGATATTCAGCGACTGATATCGGATGTGAGAGCTCTACCTGTTTTCCGTTTACAGTGATCATAGCGTGCTCCTTTCCTGAGAGAGTGTTAATTTATTGCAACGTTTCAGAGCCTATCTCGATTACGCTGCGCTTCATCTCGATGTGGCTTCTCGCCAAATAGATTTACAGTGAAGTGTGTTTATTCATGCAAGCATGACTCACACATTTCACTGTAAATCTGCATGGCTCTGAAACGTTGCAAAAAAAGGAGTCCACAAAAGACTACACCCGCGGTGGTGTACCCCTTCATGAACTCCTGTTCAATCTCAAAATAAATCGTATGCCGATTAAGCATATTCGATTTTACTTACAAAAAGTATACGGAGTTTTTGGCAAGATGTCAAATATTTTATCTTCAAATCTGGAAAATCTGGGAAAAATACGGTCGATCTGGAATAAGAAGAAAAAATGGAGTCATACTAGCATTATCCATAAAAAGCAAGGAGGAACTACCATGATATTATCAGAAAAAGAACGCACCACGATCGAGGAGTTACAGACACAGGAGAAAAGCTGTATTGAGAAATACGGAATGTACGCAGAACAGGCAAAAGATCCGGAGTTGAAGCAGTTGTTTCAGACACTGCAGAGTAAAGAAAGAGAGCATTATGATTCACTTGGAAGAGTCTTGAAGGGAACAGTGCCGTCCTGCGACTGCAATGACACTGCGGGTCGTGATTATGAACCGAAAGCGACCTATACAGCCATGAGCTCACCGGAAGAAAAAACAAAGGATGCATTTCTGGCAACGGACTGTATCGGAACGGAGAAACTGGTGTCAGGGGAATATAATACTAATGTATTTGCATTTGGCAATACGGAAGTCAGGAAGCTGTTGGCGGATATTCAGGTAGAAGAACAGAACCATGCAGAGATGCTGTATAAGTATAAAATGGTGAATGGAATGTCGTAAAAGTGCACAAAAAGTAATGGATACGAAAATGATATATAGACAAAATAAATAATACCTATAATATATAGGAATTATCAATTGGACAAAATATGCGGGGGGGGTAGAATGACATAAGATATACACGATACAAATGAGGAGGGCATTATGAAAAAGAAAGCGATTAGCGTGCTTCTTGCAGCGGCAATGGTATTCAGCCTGGCAGCCTGCGGAGCAAAAAGTGACAATGACACCAAAGAAACTAAAAATGAGACGACAACAGATGCGAAAGATGAATCTTCTGACAAAGAGATTACTGTTGTTGCAACTGGCTCATTCTATCCGATTTCCTATACGGATGATGATGGTAATTTAACAGGATTTGAAGTTGAAGCATTAAAAGAGGCTTGTGACAGAGCAGGCATTTCAATTAACTGGGAATTATCAGATGATTACTCAGCGATGTTTGGTGGATTAGACAGTGGAAAGTATGACACAATTGTTGGTCAGATCTCAGTAACGGATGAAAGAAAAGAGACTTACCAGTTCACAGATGTATACGCAGAGAACTCTATTAAAATGTGTGTACGTGGCGACGATCCGGCAGAGACATTAGACGATCTTCAGGGAAGAAAAGTTTGCATTGAGTTCGGAACTGTCCTTCAGGATTTCTTTGATAAGTATAATTCAGAGCATTCAGCAGACGAGCAGATTGAATGTGTTGAGACAGCAGGAAATATATATGAAGAGCTTGAAGTAGGACATTATGATGCTTTTCCAATCACGGAGTTATCTTTTGATTCTGTAATGGAAAAAGGTGAATATGATTTCAAACTGATCGGGGATCCGATTATCGTTGATTATCAGGCATGGCCATTTTCAAAAGATGCAGATCCAGAGATTATTGATGCAATCAACAAGAGCATCAAGGAAATGCAGGATGATGGAACACTTAGTGAACTTTCACAGAAATTCTACAATCGTGATGTAACACAGATTACTGAATAGAAAGTAATGAGTAAATGATAAAGGTAGTCTTTAAGGCTGCCTTTATTTGTGCTTAAGGAGATCAATTATGAGATTTGATGTTGAATTTTTCTTTTCCTGTTTTCCCAAACTTTTATTGAAGATTCCGTACACGTTGTATCTGGGACTGATTTCTTTTTTCTTTGCCTTTGTGTTAGGTATGATATTGGAAATATGTTATACGTCTAAGAAAAAGGTAGTGAGAAGTATTGCCGGATTATATATTTCGTATTTTCGCTCAACACCGTATATTACGCAGCTTTTTATTTTCTATTTTGGATTGCCTCAGCTTTTTGTATTTATGAGAAGAATGCCGGCGAGTACGACATTGGTTATTTCGCTTGCAATGAATTCTTCGGCATTTATTGCAGAGACGATAAGAGGTGGATTAATGTCGGTAGATAAGGGACAGAAAGAAGCTGCATTATCAATTGGTATGAGTCCGTTTGCAATGTATAAAGAGATTATTTTGCCACAGGCCTTTATCGCAGCATTTCCGTCACTTGGCAATTCATTTATTGGTATGGTGAAAAATACAGCAATTGGTTTTACGATCGGTGTGATCGAAATGCTTTCGCAGGCCAAGATACTAGGGGGATCATCCCTGAGATTTATGGAAGCGTATATTGCAGTGGGTGTTGTATATTGGGTAATGCTTGTGCTGATCAATCGGGTGTTGAAACGTATGGAAGTCCGGATTTGCAGACATTTATAAAGTGGCAGGATATGATTTTATGCGGGCTGAATAAGGAGAAATAAAATGATTGAAGTAAGAGATTTGCATAAAAGTTTCGGTAAGCTTCATGTATTGAAGGGAATAGATTTTTCCGCGGAACAGGGAGAAGTTGTTGTTATTATCGGACCATCGGGAATGGGAAAATCTACCTTTTTAAGGTGTCTGAATTGTATTGAATTTGCGGAACAGGGAAGTATCGAAATTGACGGAGTAGTATTAAATGTACAGAAACGAAGCGAAAAGCAGGTGCGTGCACTGAGACAGAAGAGTTCTATGGTATTTCAGAATTATAATGTGTTTAAGAATAAAACGGTTCTGCAGAATGTAATGATTCCTATGACCTCTGTACAGAAGATGAAAAAAGAAGAAGCAAAAGAAAAAGCATTAAAATATCTGGAGCAGGTGGAGTTGCTCGATAAAGTTGATGAGTATCCGTCCAGATTGTCTGGTGGACAGCAGCAAAGAGTGGGAATTGCAAGAGCAATGGCTGTGAATCCGAAGGTGATATTGTTAGATGAGCCAACTTCTTCATTAGATCCGGAGCTTGTGTCCGGTATTCAGGACATATTGCGGAATCTGGCAAATGAGCACAGACGAACGATGATTATTGTCACGCATGAGATTAAATTTGCAAGAGAGATTGCTGACAGGATTATATTTATGGATGACGGGCACATTATTGAAGAAGGAACACCGGAAGAATTATTCCTGAATCCTAAGAATGAACGTACCAGAAAATTCCTGGAAAAAATAGTGTAAATGGAGGCTTGATGAGATTATGTATGAATTGCAGGTGCGAAGAGCACAGAAAGCCCTTGGATTATCACGACAGATTGTAGGTGTCCGGTTTCTCGTAATGCAAAAAGAATATGAAGATTGCCGGGCGGAGGAACTGGAGCAGACAACAATATGCTGTATGGTACGGGAAGCGGGAAATGGAATACGTGTGAAGGCAAAAGCAGATAATTTCCAGTGTATGAATGCAGCATATGCAGTAGGACTTCGAGAAATTCCGGCAGATGTAAGTACCGGAAGGGAAGATTACCGGAATGGACGGTATGAGAGTCTGGCAATTTCCAGACAGATTAGTGCAAATAAGCAGTGCATCACGCAGAAAATCTATGGCATCGAAATTGCACCAATAGAGATAATGGGAGAGGCTGACCTGGCAATTGTGATCGGAACTGCGAAAGATATTATGAGAGTAATGCAGGGCTATGTGAAATATTACGGAGTAGCAAAAAATGTGATTGCAGTGGCAAATAATGGTATTTGTAATGAGCTGATTGCCAAACCATTTATGAACAATGATGTGAATGTATCATTGCTAAGCACATGTGCGAGAAAAACAGGCGAGTATGGAAGTGGAGAAATGGGCATTTCTATGCCGATCCACATGCTTCGGAGTGTGTTGGATGGTGTGCTTGAAACGGTTAATCATACAGAGAATAATCGACCGAAAAAAGAACTTTTAGAACGACTGGAATATCCGGAAGAACTTGGATTTGAGATTATAATGAATTACGATTATGGAACGCAGGCGTCTGAATATGATAGATATTGCGATGAATGTGAGCGTGCGATTAACAGAGAGTAGATGTGGACACAAAGTCTGACAAATCGGAGAAGAATATGGAACAGGAAAGAATAAAAAGCATATCAGAAAAATTAGAACTTAAACGGGAAATCGTGGGAATCCGTTTCCTGGTATATGAACAGGATTACGATGCATGTTCCGCAGAAAAAGCCGGAATAAAAACACGTTTATGTGGATTTGTTAACAGGGCTACGCATGGAAAAAGAACAAAGGTAATATCTGAGAATTTCACGTGCAGCAGCGGACCGGAGCTGACAGGTATGCGGGAAGAACCGGAACGGATGCATTCAGGACAGCTTATGAGTCATTGCGGATTATATTCTGATCTTGGAATCGCTCGTGAAGTGTGTAAGAATACAATGCCGATTCCACAGAAAATATATGGGTTGGAGATAGGGCCGCTTGCTGAGATGGAGGAAGCAGATGTGGTAATTATTATCGCAATGGCAGAACAAATCATGCATATTGTAGAAGGATATACATACCATTACGGAGTACCTCAGCCATTTATAAGTGTAGGAAATTGCGCAATGTGCAGCGATATGACATCAAAACCATTTATGAGAAATGATCTGAATCTGTCTCTTATGTGTTGTGGAGCAAGAACATCCACAGTCAGTGATTTCGGAGAACTGGGAGTCGGGATGCCAGCGCATATGTTCCGATATGTTGCGGATGGAGTTATGAAATTGAATCATCATGCAGCATCCTGATAAAGTCCTTGAGGTAAGGCTTGTTCCGGTAAGATTTGTAATATAATCCAAAAGAATATATATCATTATTGCAGAGAGTGCGCTTCGTCAGGTGCTGATATGCAGGAAGGCGGATATCTGGAAGTAGTGCCACGCCATATCCTGCATCGGCAAGGAGAAGCGCATTTTCTGTGGTCTCGCAATAATATAACTGGGATGGTTTCTTGTCTTTTGCATATTCCCATTGTCCATTGTAGACGGTTGGGGAGATCACGCCCGGATCGTATAGAATAATGGCATAATCGTTCAGGTCATCTGCAGTGACCTGACTCTTCTGACTCAGTGGGAGTGTATCCCGGAACAGACATGCAAAGTGTGGACGACACAATTCTTTATAATGAAGAGAATCTTTGACATCTGGGGCGTGGAATCCAACGGCAACGTCCAAAGATTCCCGTTTCAGAGCATCTGGAAAATGTGTTTCAGGGAGAATAAGAACCTTTGGGTGGAGTGTGGGGTAAATGTCTTTCATCTGCTCTAAAGTATTAGAAAGTAATTCCATGTGCAGCGGATTGGCACAGCCGATATGAAAATCGATGATTTTAGACTCATCCTGACTGGCAAAACGTTGGATAGAACGTCTGGCAGTGTTGACCATAAGCTGGGCATCGGACTGGAAGATGCGCCCATTTTCAGTGAGGCGTACCATCCTCGTGTTGCGGATAAAAAGCTGGGTGCCCAGTTCTTCTTCTAATGTATGAATCTGTCTTGTGATGGCTGGCTGAGAGACGTTTAACTGCGTGGCAGCTCTGGCAAAGTTCAGGTGTTCAGCCACGGCCAGAAAACATTCTATCTGAAATATCGTCATTTCATACCTCCTGAAAAATCAAAAATGAATTATTATTAATTCGTCTATGTTATTAATGATAGCATTTTTTGAATTCTAATACAAAGCATTCTGTTGTAAAATGTTTGATTGTATCTGAAAGACAATAAGAATGACAGGAGGAAAATGATATGCCGATGCATAAGAGAGAAAGTTTGATTTACACGATTATGATGTGTTTTACGATGGTTTTGTGGATGAGTATTTATAATGTAACATTACACATGGGAACTTTGAATATGGAGACAATAAAGGAAGCGTGGCTTGGATTTCCAATCGCATATGTGTTTGCAATGCTGTGTGACTGGTTTGTAGTGTCCGGTCCGGCAAAGGGATTTGCATTCCGTTTTCTGGTAAATCCAGACAGCAGTGTGATGAAAAAAGTGATTGCAGTATCCTGTTGTATGGTAGTTCCGATGGTAATCATCATGTCGTTTTATGGCGGAATGGAAGCGTGTGTGAGATTAGGAGAGTGGAGTGCACTGCCGATTATCTGGCTGACCAATATTCCGAAGAACTTTATTATGGCACTGCCGTTTCAGCTGATCGTTGCCGGACCGCTTGTGAGAAAAGTATTCCGTACTGCATTTCCGGTAGGAACCGTACTTGCGGAGTAATTATATTATTCTTTCTGCTCGCTCAGTGTGGAGATATGAATGTCTGGAAAATAACACGCATATAATTTGACATGAGGTGCAATATTGATTATAATATGCTTAACAAGGTAGCCGAAAGGTGAGCACCATCACCCGACCCGGCGAAATTTAATACTTAATTATCAGAGATAGTCGTTCCTAAACTTTGTCAGAGCACAGGACGGCTATTTCTTATGTGTATATGTCAAAATCGCAACAATCAGTAAAGCTGTAGTAAGTATTATCTGCAATTCCTCATAAGTACTCATAATAATACGCACTTAATAGAAAGGTTAATAGAAAGTTGGTTGAATGCAAAAGTAAATTCCACTTTGTGTTAACTGGATTAAAATAAGACTTT